>JBDTPE010000253.1:0-4855 GCA_039932875.1 Betaproteobacteria bacterium
AGAGCCTGATCGGCGATATCGGCAGCGTACGAAAAATTGTCGATACGCCGACGCTGTATTCCGAACCCGATGAGTGGATTGAAAGCGTCTATGCGACTGCCACGCCGTTCATCGATGGCAAACCTTCACCTAAAACTATTATGTTTTCTACTGATGGCGCTGATTTGAAGAGAGGCTACGGCGGCTCTGTGCCGACGGTCATTATTGGGCCCGGGCAACCGGAGATGGCGCATCAGACGGACGAGTGGTGCTTGGTTAGTCGTATCGATCAGTCGGTGGAAATTTTTGAGAAAATCATGCGGGATTGGAACGGGATTTAAGGCATTGTTGCCCGTCACGCTCTGATGCTTCGCGTACAGACATTTTGGCAAATATCGCAACAGCTTAAATGTAGCGTTTGAAGTGCACGGTTTGGACGGGGCCGACTCCCGCGACAAGCTGTGGGGAGCTTTCCGGTTTTGCAGGCGCGACGCATGCATCGCCAATTCCTCATTTCACACTACACGGGGACGATGAATCCGCAATCAAACCGACACCGCCATCTTCACCGCCAGCACCACCAGGAAAACCACGAACACCCTGCGTAAAACCGCAACCGGCAAGCGATGGGCCAGTTTCGCCCCAATGGGCGCGATGGCAATACTGGTGACAGCGATACCCGCAAAGGCGGGTAGATATACATAACCCAGGCTCCACATCGGCAGCTCGTTGTCGAACAGGCCGGTGACGATAAAGCCGACGGTGCCGGCAATGGCAAGCGGCACACCAATCGCCGCAGCCGTGCCGATGGCGTCATGCATACGAAAATTACACCAGGTGAGGAAGGCAATCGAGAGCACCGCGCCGCCGATACCGGCAAAACTCGAGATGACGCCCATCACCACGCCGAAAGTAATCATGCCAGCGGTGCCCGGCAGAGCGTGACGGCTTTTCGGCCTGAGGTCAAACAACAATTGTGCGGCGAGAAAACAGATGAAACCGACGAAGAATGTTTTCAGAAATACCGTACTCGAGAAATGTGCGATGACCGCGCCGGAAAAGGTCCCGACCAATAGCCCGGGCGCCATTTGCTTTACCACCTGCCAATTCACCGCCTTGTGTTTGTGATGTGCCCAAGCGCTGGCCACGCCGCCGGGAACGATGGTGGCCATGGAGGTCGCGAGTGCCATGTGCACGACGTGATCGCTGGAAAACCCCTGCGACGCAAAAGTGAGCGAGAGGATAGGCACCATCAGCGCGCCGCCGCCGACGCCCAGTAGACCGGCAAAGAATCCAACCAATATTCCCGCGCCCAGGTAAATCAGCCAATAAGCGATATCCATTCAGACGATCACATCCGCAATCAGCGGAATGAGCACCGCGCCCGCCACGCCATGCATGCCCATGGCGAGGCCCGCAAATGCGCCTGCTTCGGGATGGACTGACATCGCCCGCGAGGTGCCGATGCCATGCGCGGCAACGCCAATGGCGAAACCGCGTTGCCACCATGCGCGCAGGCGCAAGGCATCGAGGATGTAGCGCGCCAGGATGGCACCAATGACACCAGTGCAGACGGCAAACACCGCTGTCAATGTGGGCGACGCCGAAATCCGCTCGGCGACACCCATCGCGATGGGTGCGGTCACGGATTTGGCCAGCATTGCTTTTTGAATCGTCAGGTCAGCACCAAACAGACGTGCAGTAAAAACGGCCGTCAGAATGGACACCGCACCACCGCACAACAGTGACGTAATCAACGGCAACACCTTCCTGCGCAGTGAATCCCAACATTGATAAATCGGCACGGCCAGCGCGACGGTTGCAGTACCCAGCAGAAAATGAATGAACTGCGCACCTTCAAAATATTTTGTATATGGCATGTCGATGAGCGAAATACCGACGGCCACGATGGTCACAGCGATGGCAACGGGATTGGCGAAAGGGTTGCGGTGAACGCGTTCGTAGATCATCACCCCCGCTTCATAAGCTGCCAGGGTCAACAGCAACGCAAATAACGGACTGCCAGCGAGATATACCCAGATTTCGGCGATCGGCAGTGCGGGCGTCACGCGGCTTCTTTCGTTTCTTCCGACTCGGTCTGGCGAAGGCCCGGCCAAAACCGTAGCACTGCCGCACTGACCGCAATGGTGGCTACCACGCTCACCGTCAACGCGATGCTGATGGCCCAGAAATTGGCTTTGAGTTGCGGCAGGAACATCACCACGCCGACGGCGGCGGGAACAAACAGTACACCGAGATTTTTGACCAACGCAGAGGCCACCGTATCAATGGGCCCATCAACTTTGCCGCGCCAAATCAGAAACACCAACAGCAAAACGAGGCCAATGACCGGGCCGGGAACAGGCATTGAGAACAGACGCGAAACGATTTCACCTGCGCCCTGAAAGACAAGCAGGATGATGAGTCCGCGTATCATGCCTTCCTAAATCTGCCAGAGCAGAATTCGATCAAAACGTCGCCCCGAGCAGCTTCAGCACCGCCTTCAGTTCATTGGGCTTCACCGGCGTGATCGACAGCCGATTGCCTCTTTGCAGCACCACCATATCGGCCAGCGAAGGCTGTTCACGCATTTCTGCCAGCGACAACAATCTGGTTTTCTTGACCAGTTTTACATCGACCAGCATCCAGCGCGGATTTTCTTTCGTCGCCTTGGGATCGAAGTATTTTCCCTTCTTGTCCCATTGCGTTTTATCTGGATAAGCGGGCGTGGAAACGCGCGCCAGTCCGGCGATGCCGGGTTCCGGACAAGAGGAGTGATAGAACAGGACTTCGTCGCCGATTTTCATATGATCGCGCATGAAATTGCGGGCCAGATAATTACGCACGCCGCACCAGGGAACGCTTTGCTCGGGAGCCTTGACGAGATCGTCGATGGAGAACTCTTCCGGCTCGGATTTCATTAACCAGGCAGACATGATCGCAGCAAAAATTGATGGTCAGGACGAGTCGCGAGAAATCGCGGAAAGCCACGGCACTTGAGTGTTCGCTTAGGCCCGCACTCTTGAACCAGGGGTTCAAGGCGGTCACTCACCGGAAGCCTTCAGGTACGTCCGCGTGGGACGCGCACACCAGCGACACTGGACAAGCAACCTCGACGTGTAGTCTATCGGTTCAAAGGATCTAAGACCTAAGCGAACGCTCAAATGCCGTGCAACGATCACACTATAACGCGTTGCCAACCGCATTGCGCGGTCGCTATGCCGAGTCTAGAAAAGTTTTTCCTGATCGGAAATCGCTTTTTCGATGATGTCTTCAAACACAGAGATTTTGCGGCGCGCAAAGTCGACATCGATTTCAGCTTGTGGGCCCTTGGCTGCACGCGCAGCACCGGGTTTTTGCATATGCTCGTGGGCAATATTGAGTGCGGCCATGATGGCGATACGTTCGTTGCCGACGACTTTGCCGGTGTCGCGTATCTCGCGCATTTTCTTGTTGAGAAACTCGACCGACGCCAACAACTGGCGCTCTTCACCATCGGGAGGGGCGACGCGAAACTCACGCCCCATCACGGTGATGGTCACCCCTTTGGTGTCTTTGGCAGGTTTCGCTTCCTTCGCATCGCTCATCGACGGTCACCCTCAGTTTCCGGCAATTGCGCAATTAGTGCTTCGATGCGCGTCTTGGCCTGATCGAGCTTTTCTGACAAGCGTTTGACCTCATCGGATTTGGTCGCGACGTTTTGACGCAACTCGGTGTTTTCCGAACGCAGCCGGTGGAATAGCGTCACGAAATGATTGAGCCGGTCTTCAAAGCGCTGAAAGTCTTGTTCCATGCGTTCAAATTTATCGAAAAAACCCTGCTAGGTCAATGGTTAAGCGGATGATTTGAAAGTTTTTTCATATTTGCCGGAATCGCCTTTTGATGTTGCCGCAAGTAGTCGCCGCTTTACGCGCCCAATAATCAATCCTATAGTGTCCAAGCATCCTAAGAACAAACCTAAAACGCAGGCACCATGCTGACACCGCAACCGCCTCCGGAGAAACCAGCAAACACGCCAAGTTCTGCGCAATTGCTGAAACTGCTGGCCGACAATATTCCTGCGCTTGTCGCGTATTTCGTTCGCGACAATCTCAGCTGCCTGTTTGCCAATCGGGCATACGCGCACAGTTTTGGCTTGGACGAGCTTTCCATCGTCGGCAGATCCGTGTCCGATATCATCGGGGCAGACGCGTTTGCCGTCATCAAGCCTTACGTCGAACGTGCGATGGCGGGTGAGACGGTCCGCTACGAGCGCCAGAGTCGCCGTGCCGATGGTGGTGACCGGACGCTTGAGGTAACGCTGATTCCACATTTCAGCGATATTGGCGAAGTACTCGCAGCGTTCGTATTGATCAACGACATCTCGCGTCACCACGCTGCGGAAAAGGCGATTCGTGACAGCGAAGAGCGGCTGCAGAAATTTGCCGATGCCACCACCGAGGGCATCGTATTTATTGACGCCGGCATCATCGTTGACTGCAATGACGCTGCAGCGCGAATGATGCGGCTGCCCAGGCTGGAGTTGATCGGTCGCAGAAATCAGGACTTCGTCGCGCCGGAAGACTTTGAAACCGTGGTCGGAAATATTCGCTCCGGCTTTGAGCGTCCGTACGAAATTACGCTGGTGCGAGCCGACGGCAGCCGCTTCGTCGTTGAGCTGGTCGGCAAGGACCTTGTGTATGCCAACGTAACGCATCGTATGACGGTAATTCGCGACATCAGCGACCGCAAGAAGGCAGAGGCGCACATCCAGTTTCTGGCGCATCACGATACGCTGACCAAGCTCCCCAACCGGACGTTGTTACTTGACCGCATTCAAGTCATTCTCGCCACGGCGCGCCGCAATCAGACGGAGGTCGGCGTCATGTTCGTTGAC
>JBDTPE010000254.1:0-4824 GCA_039932875.1 Betaproteobacteria bacterium
TGGAAAAGCGCCGCGTCAAGATGGGTGAGCGCATCTTTACCTGCGGCGATAACGGCGACGAAATCTTTCTCATCCGCCGAGGTGCGGTGCGGATCATGCTACCGATCAATAACCGTCAGAGCATTCACTTGAGTACGTTTGGTCGCGGTAATTTTTTTGGTGAAATGGCTTTTCTCGACGGCGCCACGCGTTCGGCCGACGCCATCGCACACAATGACGTTGATTTGTTTGTGCTACCGCGCAAGAACTTTGACAGGTTGGCGCTTGAACACAAAATGGCCGCACTCAATCTGCTCGAAGGCGTGGCAAGTGTGCTGACCACACGGCTGCGTTACGCGAACGCGCAAATGCGCGCGCTGGAAACATAGTGGTCGCCAAATACCGCTACTGGCGCGGCGTTTGAGCCATTTTTGCTCCACAACCCGCCCCAGCGCTCGAGTTTCCAATGCTGCATTTTTCGATGCCACAAACTGCCTGGGTCTTAGCCAGCGCTGGCGTGTTCTCTCACCACGGCTCTTCGACAGTCCTGAAAGTATTGCGGCCTGCCGCCTTTGCCGCATAAAGCGCACGGTCGGCGAGGTCCATCAGTGCCTTGGTCGACGCGGGTTGAGGGCTATAGGCAACGCCGATGCTGGTGGTTACGTGTAACGAAACGCCATCCACGACCACCGGGTCTTGCATTGCGATCAACAGTTTTTTGGCAACGCTTTCGCCGGATTCGCGCTCCGGGCTTTCGAGCAGCAGCACGAATTCATCGCCACCGATACGCGCAACCAAATCGTTTTGCCGCACGCAACCAAGAACGCGGCGGGTAAATTCGATGATCACGGCATCGCCTACCGGATGACCGCAATTGTCATTGATCGACTTGAATTGGTCGATATCCAGCCACAGCAACGCGAGCGCCTCCTGCTGTCGGCGGCTGCGGGCGAGCGCAGCCGCAAGCCGTTCTTCGAAATGACGTCGGTTAGCGGCGCCCGTCAGACTGTCGATGCGCGCCAACCGATCAAGTTTGGCCTCGGCCAGTTTGAGCTCGGTAATGTCAAAAGTAAGCGCAAAAAAACCGCAGACTTTACCATCGACATCACGGTCAGGGACAAGATTGGATTGAAAATGGAGCAATCTTTCGCCGACGTGGCTACTTAACTCAAAGCTCGATGCCTCGCCGCGCAATGCGGCTTCCATGTGCGGCTTGAATGCACCATAGAACTCTTCGCCGCGAACTTCAAGCATGCTGCGCCCTAACATCGCCGCCGGGTCAATGCCAAATACGCTAGCGACATAAGCGTTGGCGAATGTGTACCGCTGTTCGCTGTCGAAGCGCGCAATCATCGCCGGAATGTTGTCAGTGATCGCGCGCATGCTGTGCTCGCTCATCGACAATGCCTGCTCGGCATAAATGCGGGCGCTGATGTCGCGCGCGGCGTAGACGACTTCCGGCGGCCCGCCGTCCTCGGGCTCTGGCACCAGTCGCGCCAGCGCCTCTAGCCAGATGTAATTTCCATTGGCGTGTTGGGCGCGATAGGCGACAGTCGCCGCCCCACCCTTTTCACCGAGATCCTTGAAAGCCGCAACCAGCCGTTGACGGTCGTCAGGATGCACCAGCTCCCAACGCGGCTGCGTGAATTCTGCGGGATCCAAACCGAGCAGGTCTTTGGCGGCCGGTGAGACATAGAGCCGCTGCCCGTCCAGGCGCATTCGCACTACCATGTCCCGCGAATTCTCGGCGAGCATGCGGTAACGGGCTTCGCTTTCCTGGACTTGTGCCACGACCTGCCGCAGGCGGCGATTAAAGCGGCGCTGTGCAATGAAAACAATGCAGAACACCAAAAGCAGGATGGCGCTGAGAACAGCCGCGATTAGTGTGAGACGCTGCTGATCAGCAAGCGACGTCGCGCGTTGTGCGGCGAGTGCCGCAGACGCTTCCAGTCGCTGTACCTCCAGCTCTTGCTGCGCAAACTTGAGGCGAGCAACGAAGTCGTCGGCGGCCATGTTCCGGTCGTCAGCTTCCAGTGAGGCTTCCAGCGCCAGAGAGCGTGCCACCAGCGTTTCGAGATCAGCGCGCGGCAAGCCTCGACCCAGCACACTGCGTATCAGTGCGCGTAGTACGCGGCGTTCGTCGCGCTCCAGTTTGAGGTTGCGAAACGAAGCGTAGGCTTGGCGCAGCTCCTTTTCTGCGGCTGCGCTATCTGCGGCGCTCAACGCGGCAAGGCCAAGTACCTCATGCCCCAGCCCCGTAAGTTGCGTATTGCTCAACTGGGTGGCCAGCGCGAGAATGCGACGCCCATTCGCGAGTTGCGTCGGTATATCGCCAGTCAGGCGGGCAATGCGCGCATCCTCCAGATGCAGCTCCGCCGTCAGTTTTGGATCTTTGATCTGTTCAACCAGTGTGATCGCCTGTTTCAGTACCGCCTGCGCACCAGAAGTATCGTTGAGCTGTGCCATGGCGCGCGCCTGATTTCGCAGCAAGCGGATACGGATCAACAATGCGGGACGGTCCCCTAGGGCGGTCAGCCCGCGCGTAGCATATTCGGCTGCAAGCGCGTGCTTGCCAAGGGTGTAACTGAGTGAGGAGTAGGCGAGATAGACGTCCGCACTTAGTTCCGGAAAATGATTCTGGCTGAGAATTTTCTCAGCCTCACTGAGCAATTGCCCAGCCCGGCTGAAATCCTGCATTGCCATGAGACCGCGGCTTTCAAGTATGTAGCCGCGCGCTTGAAGTTCCGGCAAATGCGCCGAATCGGCGGCAAGCCGCGCGTGTGCCGCGGCGCTTCTTTGACAAGGCAAGTCCGCAATTACGCGGCAGGCGTTCGATTCAGCCAAATGCAGGAGCGCGAGTTCCTTGAAGTCTTTGGCGGCGGTCGCTTTTTCGATGAGCGCCGGGAGTTCTTTAAGCACGCCCGAAGGATCGGTCAGCGCACTTATTTCCAGCGGATGCCGCGACACCGTTGCGGAATTGTGCACGTCGTCCGCACCGAAAGCCGTTAACCATCCCAAAAGCAGTACCGCAGATGCAGCACTGCGGAGTAGCACTTTGATGATGGATCGACAATTCATGGACGCCTTCGATGTCACGGTACGATGGTCAGTTCATGATATCGGAAAGGGTTCCTCGGAATTGGCGAAAAACCGATAAGAAACAGTTGTTTACTTTCCCCTGCCGCTTATGAGACAAATGTGGTTTGAACCGCTCGCCGCTGGATCAAGACGCAAAAAAGAAAGGAATCGGCACAAACCCCATGCAAAGACTAATGCAACCCGATCTGACCATTGATACGATGGCCGCGCAATATACGAAGGATGAAATTGTTGACGTGGTATTTTCAGACCATGAAGGCTCGCTGCAGAGCCGTGAAGGTCCCAATCGCTTTTGCATCGGCGACGCACTTATTACCGGTTCCACCGGCGACCGTTGGACAGTGAGCCGTGACCGCTTTGACGTCAAGTACGAAGCGCTGGCCGTAAACGCCTCAGATCCGGTTCGTTATCGCGCCAAACGAGTCGCGGTGTGGGCCAGGCAAATGGATACGCCATTTTCGATTGCGCGCAGTGCCGGTGGCGATGTGCTGACAGGATCTGTCGACGACTGGCTGCTGCAATATGCGCCTGGCGACTACGGCGTGGTTGAAAACGCGCGCTTCCAGCAGGTATATCGACGGATTTCAGTAAGCGACAACGAGACCAATCCTCAACAACGATAAGAACTGTTAGCATTTTGCGTCAACGTAGCGCATCGCACCGTTTGCTTGCAGTCGGGATGGCTTTTTTCGGATTGTCACAATTCGCGTTTTTGTGAACTCCTCATTGTTTAGAGGCTTGCATATGCGTCCAAACTCCCGCTTCTTGAAATATCTCGTGATCGTCAGCACACTAGCCTGCGCTAGCGTCACCACTGCGGCGACAGGCGACCCCGCGAACCTGGTGAGTTGGCGCGCGGGGCTGTCATCGTCTGGTCAACCAAACGCCGCCTACCTGAAGCGTGTCAAATCACTTGGCGTTGATGTGGTCATCAATCTCGCGCCGCCAGAGTACGACGAAGCGGTACCGAACGAAGGCGCCATCCTCGCTGAACAGGGTGTGATGTACGTGAATATCCCGGTTCGCTTTGGCAATCCGACGGCCGAAGATTTTCGCTTGTTTAGTGACATCTTGAAGTCGACCGCAAGAAAGAATGTGCTGGTGCATTGTCAGATCAATCTGCGCGGTTCGTCGTTCAGCTTTCTTCATCGCATCATCAACGAATCGGCGAATGAAGACGAAGCCCGCAGCAAGCTCACGGGGGTGTGGATTCCAAATCCGACGTGGAAAAAGCTGATCGAAAACATACTGGCATCAGCTGGAAAGAAGGTCGAGATCAACTAAGCAGGAACGACATATGACAGATTGTCATACGCGGCAACGTGCAGCCACCATCGAACAAGAAAATGCGTACGGCGACACAACAAAGTCGTTCGTTGCAATAGCATTTACGGCAATATTGGCGCACCATTCATCGGTCTACAATCCTGTCGCCATCAACATCGGAAACCATGAAAACAAAAATCGCACTGGCCCTGATTCCCGTAATTTACCTTTTCCTCATGAGCTCGAACATTGACGCACAGACACCGCCAACATCGACCGGCGCCACGACGGCCGCGCCAACTACGCCGCCTGCCAAGCCCAAACCGTGTACCTCCCCAGCATATCGGCAATTCGACTTCTGGATCGGCGACTGGGATGTAACGAACCCTGCGGGCAAACTTGTCGGCACCAACTTGATCAAGCCTATTTTGGGCGGATGCGTACTACACGAGAACTGGTTCGCAACGGGCGGCGGATTTG
>JBDTPE010000255.1:0-4822 GCA_039932875.1 Betaproteobacteria bacterium
TCGCCAACGCCGAGATCACAGGCCGTGCCGCCACCATGATCGGTGCCTTCCTCAAAGTCATTGACGGGCTGAAGGCATCGTCCACCGCGATTGCGTTGCAGGAATTGACCGACGAGTGTGTTGAAAAAAGTGGCTTGCGCGCGCACTACGCGGCCGAGCGCGAAGGCGCCGACCGGCTGGAAAATCTTGCCGAACTGGTCAACGCGACCGCGCAGTTTCAGGAAGAATACGAAGGCGAAGATACATCGCTGATCGGCTTTCTCACTCACGCCAGTCTGGAAGCGGGCGAGCACGAAGCGGGTGTGAATGACGACGCGCTGCAGCTCATGACCGTACACGCCGCCAAAGGCCTCGAATTCAAAGCGGTATTCCTGAGCGGGATTGAGGAGGGTTTGTTCCCGCACGACAACTCGGTAAACAGTTTCGATGGTGTGGAAGAAGAGCGGCGGCTAATGTACGTTGCCCTTACGCGTGCTCGCGAACGATTGTATTTATCTTATGCAGGACAACGCATGCTGCATGGTCAGATCCGATACGGCATCGTCTCGCGATTTATTGAGGAGATTCCAGAGCCCTTGTGCAAATGGATTGTGGTTCCCGAAAAGCAGTCCGGATATCTGGCGGGATCACACGTGTATCCGAATGCACAGGCCGTCGGCAATTACAAAGCCGAGCAGTCTTGGGGAGGCGGCAGAAGCGGGGCAGCCAGCCGTGGCGCATGGAGTGAAGGCCGTGACAGTAGAGACCGGCCTTATTCCCCAATCCAGCAAAACAACAGCAGTGACTCAACCTATGGAAGAGACGGTGCACCGGATACGTCGCGCGCCCGCTTCGAAACCGCGCGGCCCGATGCCTATCCGTTTGGCGTGGGGCAAAACGTGCGGCACACGAAATTTGGCGAAGGTGTTGTGCTCAATTTTGAAGGCCGCGGTCTGGATGCCCGCGTACAGGTGAAATTCCGCAGCGACGGGGTGAAGTGGTTGGCGTTGCAGTACGCGAAACTCACCGCCGCCTAAAGACAGGCAAAAATAGCGTAGATTGACTATTGGCGGGCTTTTTCAGGCATTTTTGTCACGGAAGGCGCGCCAATGCTCGCTCTACAATTTCTAGCTGCGAAGCTCACCATTGGCAAGAATCACCCCGATGTCAACAAACTTGCCACCGTGATGAAAGCCAGGTTTGAAGTCAATCACGAAGCCGCCCACATCCACCTTGCCCATCGATGAAAGTGCCCGCTGCAAACTGTCGCGGGTGACGTCTTTACCGGCCTTGCGTATTCCCTCCACCAACACTTTGGCGGCGATGCACGATTCAATCGCAGTGACAGACATGGTTTCCTTCTGCCCTAGCGTGGTCCATGCGTCAACGCACTCTCTGATGACCGGTATGCTAGTGGATTTTGCGGTCGGCACGACCAGGCCGACCGAAATTCCAGCCGCTTCCGGCCCTAGCGCTTTGGCAAGCTGACTCGCACCGACGAAAGACAGGCTGGTTACCTGATACGGTTTGTTGGCCGCGCGCAGCAGCTTTACCATTTGCGCCGCTGGCGCATACAAGGTGGTCACGACGACGATCTGCGGGTTGGATTCGATAATCTTGCCGATGACATCAGGCGACAACTCGGCATTGCGCTTGATGGCGATGCTGGTAGGCTGCTTGCTGAATTTCTGCAGCGTCTTGGCAACTGTCTCGAAGTTCTGCTTGCCGACGGCATCGTCATAGTGCAATACCGTGACCCGTGTGGAACCCAGGCTTCCCCAGAAGTTGATGATCTTTTCGATCTCGTCGTTATAAGTGGCGCGAATCGTATAAACAAAGTCATTTTGCTTACGAATGGTATCGGCACCGGTGAATGGCGCAAAAAAGGGTACCTTGGCCTCTTTGACAAATGGCATAGCCGGAATACTCAACGTCGCTGAGGCATAGCCAAACAACGCCACAACATTGTTCTCACTCAACAGCTTCTTGGTGTTTGCTGCCGACAGTGCAGTCTCGTTTTTATCGTTGAGCGTGACGAAGTTGATTTTCTGCCCGTTTACACCACCGGCGGCATTTGTCTTCTCGAAATAGGCGCGCGCGCCGTTACGGATATCGTTGCCCAGTTCGGCGTTGCCACCGGTCAGCGGTGTGGACTGGCCGATGATTATGTCGGCTGCCAGTGTAGGCATCGCGGTCATTGCGAGTATCGCGAGCAGTGGCCAGCACGCGGTCGGAATTTTCATTTGCATTTCCCCAATCAAATATTGCTTTCAGCACGAGTATTTGCTGTTTGTTTTCCCACGTTCGGGAACAGCCTGCCGCGTGAAAGGTGCGCGTAGGCGCAGGCTTCAATTGTAACCACAATGCGTCAAAAAAAACGCACCGCTATTAACAGATGCAGCTCAGACTTCATCCGAGGCGCGGAACATATCCTGATAGCTCACATAGTGGGCGATGGCGAAAACCGGGATGGCAATGATCATGCCCAGCAGAACGGGAATTGCGGCGATGACAAAAATTGCCGTCATCAGCAACGCAAAAACCAGCATCGGTAAAAAATTGGCGACCAACGCATAAAAGCTCCAGCGTATCGCGTGGGTTGCAGGCATCTGGTTCAAGGCGAGCAGGGCGCAGGTAAACCAGAGTACGCCTTTGACAACCATCGACAGCGCCAAGCCCAGCCAAATGATCCATTCCTTGCCCTGCAACGATTGCGCGTATCCAGCCATATCCGGCACGCCGCCCGCGCCCGTTTCCATCGTCACCGGGAAACCCAACATGATGAGAATGGAGAACACCAGAAAATTGGACAATAGGGTGATTGATCCGATCGTGATCAGCGGCTTGCCATTAAAGCGAAACGCGGCGAGCAAATGCTGTGCGCCGACCGGCAGGCCTGCCTCCTGATCGCGCGCGGCGATGACAAAACCGGCGAAGAACCCGGGTTGCAGAATGCCGAAAATGGCGCCGCCAATAAACGGCACGATCAGTAATCCCAGTGACGCCAGCAACCATGCAGCCATCAGCGCCAGCCAACCGGTCGGTTGCGCACGAAACAGCAGAAAGGACACTTTTAGCCAGGCGAAACCGGCTTTGGCGGGTACGTCGATAACGCGCATAGTAAAAGGTATTGTAGCGCCGGTGTTCAGGATGCCGATGGCATCAGTGCGCGATTGTCGGATTCGTGGGTGGTGTGAAAGTGCAGCAGCCTCGATGAAAACGGATGATCTTTAGGGTGCGTAAGCTCCGAGTCGCGCGGAAAGTGATGATAACCCAGCCGGCCCAGCCACGTTCGTAATGCGGCCGCGCGCAACATCTGCGGCCACGCGGCGATTTCGGCAACCGTAAACTGCCGGACACTGGCATAGCCCGCCAGCAGCGCGCGGGTATTGGCGGCGTGCAGTTTTGCTGCGGGATACGCTGAAAAATCCAGACACCAATCGTTGGCAGTCACCGCTAAGTCAAACAGCAATTGCTCGTCGCACGCGAAATAGAAATCGATCATTTGCGGCGTGTGGAGGGTGCCGTGGTCATCCCACAGGATGTTGTCGCGAAACAGGTCACCGTGAATGACGCCGCGCGGCAGGGAGAGCCGGTCGAAGTCGCGCTGGTGGGCAATCTCTGCGGCAATCTGCCCAGCTTCATCGTCTGACAAATACGATTGCAGCTCGGCGGCATAGGTTCGCCACCACGAAAAACCGCGCCAGTTGGCCATCTTCAGCTCAAACGATTGTGCGGCTGCGTGCATTTTGGCGAGTGTCGCACCGACCGCGTGGCAATCCTGCGGCGAGGGGTGGGCGATGTCGTTACCGGCGAGACGGCTAACGAGCACGGCGGGCTTGCCCTTGAGCTCTCGTATTACCGTTCCATCAGCGGTAGCCAGGGGTGAGGCGCATGCGACACTGTTGGCATGCAGGTGCAGCATCAAGCCCATATAAAAATCGAGGTCCTGTCGTGGGATTTTCTCGAAGATGGTGAGCACGTAACGTCCCTCGGTGGTCGTCACGAAGAAATTCGAATTCTCGACGCCGGCGGCGATGTTCTGGAAATCGATGATGTCACCGACGCTGTAGGGGGCGACAAACGCACGCGCCTCGGCAGTTGTAATCGGCGTAAATACGCTCACAAAGAACCAATCATTATTTCAACTTCAACGTTGCTTTGTGTCGACGGTTACCAAGTAAACAGCACCCACATCGGCACCGAAGCTTTCAAGTCAGGGCCATCCACACGTACGAATTTGCCCTCGCCTTTTTCATCGATCAGGAAATAAGCCGGACCGACAGCGGGCTGTACACGTTGCTTGTACAGCTTGCCACCAAGCCGATACTCCTCGATGGTGTCTGTGCCGGACTGACGGGTAGTGACCTTGACGTCTTTGGCTGGATCGACGTCCTTGATATTCGGTGGCGGCGGAATATCCTCTACCGGCTGAACACCTTTGGGCTGTGGCCGCGGCTGGCTTTGCGCCATCACTGCAGGTGCAAAGGTGAAAATAATCAACATCGCGAAAAATCGGTTAATCGTGCGCATGGCGAACTCCTCTAGATAAAGGCCGTAAAACTACAGCGTCATTTCCAGCGCACGCTCATCAGGCGACGGGGTAAAGCCGCGATCGGCATAGTGATCAAAAATGGCGGCAACGATTTCATCTGGATCGTCGATCACCTTGAACAAATCAACATCGTCGGGATTGATTACTTTTTCAGCTACCAACGTAGTCTTGATCCAGTCTAGCAATCCCGACCAGAATTTGGCGCCAACCAGAATAACGGGGAAGCGTCGGATCTTGCCCGTCTGTATGAGTGTCATCGCCTCCCAGAGTTCATCGAGGGTGCCAAAG
>JBDTPE010000256.1:0-4822 GCA_039932875.1 Betaproteobacteria bacterium
CGATATGCCGGATCGCGCAACGCCATATGCGGATTGTTTTCCGCTTCCACCAGATCTAGCTCGCGCGCGCCGCCTTTGTCGAACCGGTTGTAGCGCACCACCGTACCAATCGAGCGATCCTTGGCCGCCGAGCCCATCGCGCCGGGCCGCTGCGGGCCATAACGGTTGTATTCCAGCACCAGCCCGACCGACTGCGTATACGAGCTGTGGTGGCGATCCGAGCCCACGCCGCCGTGCCCATGGATGTAATTGCCCTGCAACAAGACGTCTTCGGAAACCTGTTTTAGATCCGGCAACTTGGTGGCATCGTCCCAGTTCTCGGAAGTCTGGGTAAAGACACCGTTTTCGCAATCCTCGATCTCGTTGTTGCGAATGACGATTTGCGCGCCCTTCTGCACGCGCACGCATGCCACACCTTCCACGTACGTCCGTGTCTGGCCGGTCGTGGAGAAAAAAGTGGTGGTTGCATTGGTAGTCGGGCTCGTCGCACCTTTGATGTGCAGGTTATCAATCATGATGTACTCGGGCCGGTCCGCGCTGAAGTTCAGCCCGTCGATGTGCACCAGCGAATAATTCTGAATATCGATATCTGGTCCCTGACCGGTCGGGCGATAGACCATGGTTGCGCGTGTGGTCGCACCGCGGCCGTCGATGGTGGGTTTGGCACCAGTGACGGGGTCAGGCACACCGCATATGCGAAATGGCTTGGTCGCGCTGCCGCCGGTTCGATTCAGGACAAATTTTTCCTTGTAAGCAGTACTGCGCCAAAAAATGCGCACCGTATCGCCAGGATTCAGATTCTCCCAGGGAACCGCACCTACACTGGTCAGTTGCCCCGGCGCAGTACCGACATCGTAAGTAGTACCAGTGCCTGAAGCCACGCAAGCCTGCGGGATATTTGCGGCCCAATTGACTGCCGGGGCCGCCATCGCTGGCTGCCGCGTGCTGAGCAGCAACAGCGCAACGGCAAGCAAACTTACGCGCGGAATTGTCGTCATTTCGCGGTGGCCACGATCAGGAAAATACTCATTACATGCACGCATATCTATCCGTAGAGTCTTGAGGGGAAGGGCCAAGTCAGCTCATTGCGAGCTCCCCGAATAGGGCAGCTGCAACACGCCGCGCGACAAACTTGATCGCCGCGTATTTTGCGTCGGTAATGCCAGAAAAAATAAACGCGATCATGTGCTTGACAAAGCGTGCAGGTGAATAGTCAACGTGAAAAATTCGCGAAGTCGAAGCCTTCACATGCCGCATGCGCATCGAGATAGAAAATCCTGATTCGAGTTCTTTCGAGTAATTCCCAAGTTTTGGTAAGACCGTCAACTCAGCTTACATTCCAGCCGCCTACGAATTTCTCAAGGACATGCTGGTGTCCAGTGCGCACTCTGAGTAGAGTTGCCATGGTTTGCCGCATACAGTAAAGTTTGACGTGATCGTCAGCTGCTCCGAAGATATTTTTACGCCGTGCAATCCAAAAACATACAACCACAGAGTGAATAGAAATGATTTCCAGGTGCAATTGGCGTCCCATTCTTCGGGGGCTAGCTGCTGCGAGCTGGCCGAATGGTCGCGGTTTTGACGATCCGGTAAGTGACCGTCTACTTGTAACGGCGCTGTTGCGAATTTCGTGTACCTCGCAGCCGCACAATATCACCGCACTGGTGTGGGTGCGTGTCAACAATTTGTTTTGCGATGTAACGAGAGTCATCTCACCGGCAACGTTTCCGCAAATGCGCGCTGCGCAGCCTTGAGTAGCGCCTGTATGAGACTAGGCTTTGTGCTGAGTCTGATCTGCGTGCTCACCGCATGCGACGGCGACAGCAAAGCAAACGTCGCCGCACTAGTGCAATCGAAAGCCGCAGCCAAACCCACTTACGCGAATGAAGTGCAAAAATTGAGTGCGGCGATCGAACATGGCCTTCAACTCCATGTGCGCCAGCCTAGCGACAACCTCGTTCCGCTTGAGGTCGTATCGCTCTATCAGGAGCGCGCGCGGCTAACCGGCAATTACGACGACTACACAAGGGCCGAAGACTTGCTGGCAAGCCTGCTCAAGGGTGAGAAACAGCCCTCGACCCAATGCCTTGCACGCGCGCGATTGCATTACACGCTCCACCGCTTAAAGCAGGCGGCTGCCGCGCTCGATGGTTGTGCCACAACGGTAGAGTCGACAGAAATTGCCGCGTTACGCGCGGACATTTCCATGTATTCAGGCCGTTACCGCGACGCGGAAAGCGCCTACCGTGCTCTCGTCAATGACGTAGGAATCAGCTCACATTACGTGCGCCTTGGACTACTCAAGAAATGGCTGGGCGACCCCGGCGAGGCCGCCGCGCTATTCGAGGCCGCAGAGAAGCGCTACCACGGTAGCTCACCCATGATGCGTGCGTGGCTCAAGCTACAGCGGGGGTCGCTGGCGCTGGATCGCGGACGATTGGAAGAAGCGCTCGCACTCTACAACCTTGCCTCTGACGAACTTTCAGGCTGGTGGTTAATCGACGAGCAGATCGCCGAAGTCAAACGGCTAAGTGGCGACACCATGGCAGCGAAGGCGCTTTACGAAGAAATCATCAACCATGGAGCCCAGCCGGAGCACATGGATGAACTGGCGCGACTGCTGCGCGAAGGTACCTCGCCGGAGGCTGCGAACGGATGGATAGAGCGCGCCGAGAGTATTTATCGCGAGCGTTTGAAACGCTTCCCGGAAGCAAGTGTCGGGCACGCTGTCGATCACTTTCTGCAGTTCGGCACACCGACCGAAGCACTAGCGCTAGCTCAAAAAAATGCAACTCTTCGTCCGTATGGTGTGGCGCAAATTGCGCTGGCTGCTGCCCTATTTCGAGCGGGTCAAGCCGGGGCGGCAGCGGATTGCATCGCACGGGTAGAGGCCAGTGGCTGGAACACCGCGCAACTGCATGCGATTGCAGCGCAAATCAATGCCGGGCTGGGTCGCGCTTCCGTTGCCGACCTGCAACATGCAATGGCGTTAAGAATGAACCCCAACGCAATGCGGCTTTACCCCCTGGCTCCGCCGGTACAGCCAGAAATTGTCTCGATGCTTTGAGCGTATCCCAAAAAAATCAAACACCGTCAAAGCGGACTACTATGGGTCGTTGCGCGTTACAGCGCTGCTCAATACTTTTTGCCGCGTACATATCAAACATAGGCGGTGCGTCAATATGTATTTCGCGCACTTTCTCGCCTTGGATTTTGAATTTTTAGAGGCAGCCTTGATACGTCTTTGCCTTCTTTTGTTAGCTTTGGTCGTTACAGAAATCAGTGGCGCAGCCGAACTCCCCTATACACCGAACAACGACAGCGTTGTACTCGAACGTGTCGCGGAACCGCGCTTGCCGGGTACTATGTCGTTGCGCAAGTTACGCGATGCGTGGACTGATAAACCCGCCTTTCTACCCAACGCACTTGCTTACGCGCGCGCGGCGCTCGAACTCAATCGGCGCGAGGAAGACCCACGCTATCTTGGCTACGCGGAAGCAGCACTCTCCCTTTGGCTAAAGCGGCAACAGCTGCCACCAGAAGTTTTGCTGCTGCGTGCAAGCCTTCGGTTCGCACGCGTTGACTACGTCGGCGCCGAACAGGATTTGCGCTTACTGATCAATAGTGCAGCACCGGAAGGACATGTTGCCCGTATCTCCCGCAGCAGCATATATATTAGCCGCGGCGATCCCGTCGCAGCACTTGCTGACTGCGAGGCTGCGAAGACCCATGTCAGTCGTCTCGTCGCGAGTACTTGCAGTGGCGCCGCACGTGGCCTCGCAGGCGAGGCCACGATTGCGCTTGCCGACATTGAGGATGCGCTTATCGCAAACGACGGAACGCCGATATCAACGCTATTGAGGGCGCATGCACTCGCCGCAGAACTCGCCCTGCGACTGGGCCGCGTGGCGGTGGCGCGAAAACACTTCGAGCAAGCTTTGCGCCGCATGAACGACGCAAGCACGATTGATCCGGGACTAATCGCAAGCTACGCTGATTTCCTGCTCGAGCTGAACGAGCCCAGAAACGCTCAGACGTTGCTTGCATCCTATGAACGGCAGGACAGCTTGTTGCTGCGTCTCACTTTGGCTGAACGCGCATTGGCACTTGCAGGCGACGCGACGGCTGCCGATGCCGCTGCCGGGCATGAACGCCGCCTCGCCTTGCGTTTCCGGGATATGCGGGCACGTGGCGACCTGAGCCACCTACGCGAACAGGCATTGTTCGAGTTGGATATCCGCAGCAATGCGACTGTTGCGTTGCAGCTTATCCAGACGAGTTGGGCCATGTTGCGTGAACCGGTCGATGCCCGTCTTTATCTGCGCGCAGCCATTGCTGCCAAGCAGCCGGGTGCTGCCGCACCGATACTTAACTGGCTAAGGAAATCGGGGCTCCAAGACGCGCGTCTAGCGGCCCCGCTTGCGATTTTACAAGTGCTGACGACATCGCGATGAAGCATTTCCTCGCGTTACTCATCCTGGCCTGGTCCGCGAACGTCTGTGCGCACAAAGCGAGTACCAGCTATTTACGGCTGCACGTTGCCGACACGAAAATCATCGGGCGGTGGGACATCGCACTGCGCGATCTCGATTACGCGTTGGCGCTAGACACCGATGGTGACACGCTCCTGACTTGGGGCGAAGTACGCCAGCAGCAGTCGCGCATCGCCGGTTACGCACTCAATCGACTTGCGCTGAAGGCCGATCAGGATGATTGCCTACTTTCGATAGAAGGACTGCAGATCGTCGAATACAGCGACGGCCGTTACGCCAGCCTCGTTCTCGCGGGGAGCTGCCCGCACGAAGCGGTGAGCTTCAGTCTC
>JBDTPE010000257.1:0-4821 GCA_039932875.1 Betaproteobacteria bacterium
CGCGGCGAGCATTAATTACCCCTCTGCCGCCGACGGTTTTCATGCGAACTCTAAAGCCGTGGGTTTTTTTGCGGCGGGCTACTGAAGGTTGGTAGGTGCGTTTCATGGTTACTCTCGACTTAAGATTTCTACAAGGAAAAATGTTTGCGGTGACCCACACGGGTCTAGCAAGCAGAACTCAGCATTGTCGTGTTTTTTCTGTTGCCCGTCAAGATGTTATGTCGCTTCGCGCCTTCGTCGTCCCCAACAATCTAGCCTGGATTAATCGGCGCCATGTTGCAGCCGAGGGTTCGAATTCACTAGTCGCGCAACCCGTTACCTTGTGGATAAGTTGTTCCGGAAAGAGTAAAATCACCACTCGGATTTTGGCGAAGTGTATTCGTCTATCGAGGCCTTCAAAATGCCTTGTGGCGACCACTCCCAAGCAAGCAACAGCTGCTTTTCCCGTTTTGAACCGGCACTGCCCCTTCTCCGTCTTCTCCCTCCTATTTAGATTGGCCACTCCGTTCATGCACCCGTTTTGGCTTACATGTGTTGAAGACTTCAAGAGTGAATTGTCGCAGCACCAATTCAACACCTGGATCAAACCGCTAAGTTTTCTGCAAGATGGCGACAACTTTACGCTGCAAGCACCGAATCGCTTCGTACTGCAATGGGCAAAGGACCGCGTGCTTTCGCGTATAGAAAAGGCCGGCGAAAAGTACTTCGGCCGCCCCTGTTCAATCGAGCTAGCGCTCGCCGAGGGAGAACCCACGCCAGCGACCGAAACAATTGCGACTGATGTTGACCTGTCACCCGTCTCAAACTCAAGCATGGGTGTCGCCGCTTCGGCGTCACTGGATCGTCAAGATGCTGCAGGCGTGGCTCAAGCATCCGCTTCAAACCGACAAGCCGGACATCGAATCAACCCGGCCTTCTCCTTTGCGAGCTTCATTGGAGGCAAAGCAAACCAACTCGCACGAGCAGCTGCCTTTCAGGTTGGACAAAATCCCGGGCAAGCTTACAACCCCTTATTTGTATACGGTGCAACCGGGCTCGGTAAAACCCATCTAGTACAAGCCATCGGTAACGAGCTACTCGAACAAAATCCAAATGCCAACATTCGCTACATTCACGCCGAGCGCTTCGTTACCGATGTCGTGCAAGCGTACCAGCACAAGGCTTTTGATGCGTTCAAGCGCTCCTATCACACGTTGGATCTGTTGCTAATCGATGACATTCAGTTCTTCGGCGGAAAATCGCGTACGCAGGAAGAGTTTTTCTATGCCTTCAACGCGCTCATCGAAGGCGGCAAACAAGTCGTAATCACCAGCGACCGATTCCCGAAAGAAATTGCAAACATTGATGACCGCCTCATTTCACGCTTCGGTTGGGGTCTCACCGTCTCGGTGGAGCCTCCCGAACTGGAAATGCGCGTTGCGATACTGCTCAAGAAAGCAGAGAGCGAAGGCATCACGCTGGATGAAGATGTGGCATTTTTTATTGCCAAGCACATCCGCTCCAATGTTCGCGAACTGGAAGGCGGCCTAAAGCGTGTTTTGGCATATACGCGTTTCAATAACGTTCCCATAACCGTATCTGCGGCAAAGGAAGCGCTCAAGGATCTGCTGGCCGTATTAAACCGCCAGATATCGATCGACAACATTCAAAAGACCGTAGCTGACTACTACAAAATCAAAGTATCCGAAATGTATTCGAAGAAGCGTGTCCGTTCACTCGCCCGTCCACGCCAAGTTGCGATGGCACTGGCGAAAGAGTTGACGCCAATGTCATTGCCGGAAATCGGAGAGGCTTTTGGCGGCCGCGATCACACCACCGTTCTACATGCATGCCGCAAGGTCCGCGAACTTGTAGAAGCGGACCAAATGATTGCCAGAGACCATTCATTGCTAATGCAAATCCTTCGCGGTTAGCCTTAATGCCTAACTCACGATAACCAACTGTAATGTTCGAAGATAACAACCGAATGAAATGTGGATAACTCAAGAAAATTCCAATTGTCTTTAAATCTGACCCTTTTACCCACAGTAACCCACAGCGAATCTTTTATTTGTACTTGGATTTCAAATCCATTAAATACTTGAATTAATACAATAAAACTACGTTTGGCGCGAAGTCCGGCTTCCTTATCTATTACTACTAGGTCTATTTATCATGTTTACAATAAAAGCTAAGAACAGCACCTTGCTCGGTCCGCTTCAGTTTGTCACCGGCATCGTTGAACGTCGTCATACGCTGCCGATTCTCTCAAACGTACTTATCGAGGTCACGGACCACAACGTCGCCTTTCTAGCAACCGACCTTGAAGTGCAAATTACGGCCACGGCAAAACTCGAAACCGCGCACAAACCCGGCAGCCTTACTGTCGCCGCAAAAAAACTCCAGGATATCCTTCGCGCTTTGCCGCCCGACGCAGACACCGCGCTGGAAACCAAGGAAAGTCGACTGACCGTCAAAGCAGGAAAAAGTAGATTTGCCCTGCAGACACTGGCTGCAACAGATTTCCCAAAAATCGCCGAGGCAAAAGACGCCGCAACGGAGTTCAACCTCCCGCAGAAAGAGTTCAAACGGGTTTTGGGACTGGTTCAATTTGCGATGGCAGTGCAAGATATCCGTTACTACCTCAACGGCGTTCTGCTCTCGACAGACGGAAACATATTGCGTCTGGTCGCGACCGATGGACACAGACTCTCCATGGCAAGTTATAAATTACCAGAGCCGGTAGGCAAGATCGACGCAATTCTTCCGCGCAAAACCGTACTTGAACTGATCAAACTGCTGGACGAAAGCGATGATCCCATCCACTTGAAGATGCATCAAAATCAGGTGAAGTTCACCTTTGCCGGAATTGAAATCGTCAGCAAAATCGTCGAAGGCAAATTTCCGGATTACACCAAGGTCATTCCAACCGGATACACCAACCATCTCACGCTCAATCGCCAGGAACTGCTTAGTGCACTCCAGCGCGCATCGATTTTGTCAAACGACAAGATACGCGGTGTCAGATTGGTATTCACCAAAGATTCGCTGTCGATCATTTGCAGCAACAATGAAAACGAAGAAGCGGAAGAGAACTTGCCCATTGCCTATGAAAGAGAGGCAATGGATATCGCATTCAACATCGCTTATTTGCTCGACGTATTGAACCACCTGCACAACGAAAATATATTGGTCTCGCTGGGTGACGCCAACATGTCCAGCGCGCTGATTACACAGCCGGGCGGCGAAGATTTCAAATACGTTGTCATGCCGATGAGAATCTAGTCGCACTAAAGACAAAACCTACAGGCGTACGCAAGCCATGCCACGCGCACCATTTCACCGAACAACGAAACAAGGCAACTGAAAATAAATGTCTGATCCGAAACCGAGAGACCCCGCTACATACGATTCCGATTCCATCAAAATCCTGAAAGGCCTGGAAGCCGTCCGCAAACGTCCAGGCATGTATATCGGCGATACGTCCGATGGCTCGGGTCTGCATCACATGGTATTTGAAGTCGTCGATAACGCTATCGACGAAGCGCTGGCCAAGTACTGCGATGACATCAAGATTACCATTCATACCGACAACTCCATTTCGGTGACCGACAACGGTCGCGGTATTCCAACGGGCATCAAGGAAGACGACGAATTCAAACGCTCAGCCGCAGAAATCGTCATGACCGAACTGCACGCAGGCGGAAAGTTCGACGCAAACTCATACAAGGTTTCGGGCGGTTTGCACGGCGTCGGTGTATCGGTCGTGAATGCCCTTTCAGAGTGGCTGAAACTGCGTATCTGGCGAGACGGAAAAGTCCATCAGATGGAGTTTCGCCACGGTGATCGTGTGGCACCACTCGCAATTACCGGCAACACCGAGAAGCGTGGTACCGAGGTGCATTTCATGGCCTCCAAAGAAACCTTCACCCACATCGAATTTCACTATGAAATTCTGGCCAAGAGACTGCGCGAACTTTCATTCCTCAATAGCGGTGTCAAAATTGAGCTGATTGATCAGCGCAACGGCAAGAGCGAGAACTTCGCCTACGTTGGCGGCGTAAAAGGCTTTGTCGAGTACATGAACCGCTCGAAGTCTGTTCTGCATCCGCGCATTTTCTATGCGGTCGGTGAAAAAGACGGTATGACCGTAGAGGTCTCGATGCAGTGGAACGACAGCTATAGTGAGTCGGTCCAATGCTTCACCAATAATATTCCGCAGCGCGATGGCGGCACCCACTTGACCGGGTTGCGCACTGCGATGACGCGCGTCATCAACAAGTTTATCGAAGAGAACGATTTCGCCAAAAAGGCAAAAGTTGAAACCTCCGGCGATGATTTGCGTGAGGGCCTGACTTGCGTGTTATCAGTCAAGGTACCGGACCCCAAATTTTCGTCCCAGACCAAAGACAAACTGGTGTCGTCTGAAGTACAGCCCGTGGTGCAGGAAATAGTAGCAACCAAACTTGCCGAATACTTGCTGGAAAATCCGGCGGATGCAAAAAGCATTTGCGGCAAGATCGTCGACGCTGCGCGCGCCCGCGAAGCCGCCCGCAAAGCGCGCGAACTCACGCGCCGCAAAGGCGTACTCGACGGGGTGGGCTTGCCAGGCAAGCTGGCGGACTGTCAGGAAAAGGATCCCGCACTGTGTGAAATCTACATCGTCGAGGGCGACTCCGCCGGCGGCTCGGCCAAGCAAGGCCGCGACCGCAAGTTCCAGGCGATTTTGCCGTTGCGCGGCAAAGTACTCAATGTCGAAAAAGCCCGTATCGATAAAGTCATTTCATCTGAGCAGATCGCCACCTTGATCACCGCCCTGGGTGCCGGCATCGGCAAGGATGA
>JBDTPE010000258.1:0-4814 GCA_039932875.1 Betaproteobacteria bacterium
GTGCAGTCCTCTGTGGCAGACAAGCCCGAAGACAAAACCGGATAGCGTCCACAAATGTCGCTTCAATCAGGGCAAAGCGATATGCTCGGGCTCAGCGACGAGATGTTTGCGTACCCGCCGTACCGCTAGCCAAATTGCTAGCGCGACCAGTGGAGGTGATCGCTGTAAGGGAAAGGCCCTCAACCGTTTGCTGCAATCGCACCTGCATTTGCGTGCGACGGTTCATGGACGCAAGCAGAGCCTAATCTTGTTTTTCGCGTTCAATATCTACACGTGTGTGCCGCACGTCGCACGCGCGTGCGAACCGTCCCGACAAATCCAGCAGGCGCTTCTCGACGGAAGCGCATGTCGACATTGCTGGTGCAAGTCGTCGACCCATGAATTCTCCAATTGTTTGTACGCCGGTGAGACGTTCCTCGCGCAATTCTTCCATGCGGCGCTTGGTGAGATCGTAATAGGCGCCTGAGGCGCCATAGCGAAAACTGTTTGTCGCCACTTCCCTCTCAATTGTTGCCGCGAGTCGCCTCTGGTGCACCCACAACCTAGGCTCGTCGCGAGTGCTTTCCTGCTCCATTGGCGATGTAATCGTGGCCAACTCGCGTTCGGAATCACCTACCAGGATGGCGATTCGACGCGCCGCCGGCGAGCTGAGCAATGCCATGATGCGCTAGGCTTCGATTACCAGCAGCGCAGCCGGTCACGCATGCGCTGAAGCGGCGTAGCAGCCCGCGTTGATACAGATATAGGCAAACAGGTTCAGGGTTCGCCCAATCCAGCCGTAGCGTTCCGATTCCGGTGGCGCACTGAATCCTACCGCTGCCGTGCCCAGCGAGAATGCTTCAACTTGTTCAATGGTGCGCAGCCGCGCGGTGTCTAGGGTCATGATCATCCCCTGAGGATGACCTGCCCGCCAACACTTCAGGCTCATTTCTCATTGGAATCACGACCGCCCCTCCACGCTCGTGTGACATTGGAGGAGTCTGTAGGTTGCGCCAAGCGCTTGGTTTTGGTATAATTTTTGGCTGTCCGTGGCGCGGGCGACACACCTTCTTGCCATTACAGACATCAACAATTAATGGAACCGGTAATTTCGGTCCGCGTTTTTAACAGTTTAATGAGGTGCATCATGGCACGCGTTTGCCAAGTAACTGGAAAAGCTCCAATGGTGGGTAACAATGTTTCCCACGCAAATAACAAGACCAAGCGTCGCTTTCTGCCTAATTTGCAGTATCGCCGCTTCTGGGTCGAATCTGAAAACCGTTGGGTGCGTCTGCGCCTGACCAACGCTGGTCTTCGTACGATTGACAAGAACGGCATTGATGCTGTTCTGGCCGATCTGCGCGCCAGCGGCGTAGCCATTTAAGGGGCGAATCATGAGAGAGAAAATCAAACTCGAATCGACCGCCGGAACGGGTCATTTCTATACGACCACGAAGAACAAGAAAACCATGCCCGAGAAAATGGAGATCATGAAATTTGATCCCAAGGCTCGCAAGCATGTTGCCTATAAAGAAACCAAGCTGAAGTAAGTTTGGTGCCAGTCCTTGCGTATCCAGGCAAGCGACGAAGCGGTTGGAAAAGCAAAAAGCCCAGTTCATGACTGGGCTTTTTGCTTTTCCGCATCAAATCCGGGTTGGCGAACCACAATGTAAAACGCCCGCAGTTGCGGGCGTTTTGGTTACGCAACCACCGTCAGTTAAGCGTAACTACGCAACTGCCGCGAAAATAGTTGTAGTTGTGCAATACCCGTCGCTTCCGCGCGCCTGCACCAATCTTCCAGCTTCGCAACCAGTTCCTCTTTGGACAGTGTCGAGCGCTCCCACAATTTGGCGAGGTCCTGCTTGAAAGCGTAAACGGTCTCTAGCACCGAACTATGTTGCAGTGTTTCATTGAGCGTGGCGCGTTGTTCCGAAGTGAGCTGGTCGGCATCTGCTTTTAGCCACTGCCGGAAGTTCTTTACGGCTTTGCCTTCACGCAAACTTGTGAGCGATGTCGTAACGCCGTCCGCGCGCAGCCGTCCGATTTCAGCAGCACAAGTGGATTTTAGTGTTCTGGTGTATTTGGTGACGATTTCGTAGCGATGTGCGATCACCGCCTGCAGCGTTTCGGCATCACATACAACTTTGTTCATGTCGAAGCGCGGACGAGGCGCTACTTTCCTGATTTTGGCCAAACCCAGGAACGACAATAGATTGATGTAAAGCCAGCCCAGATCAAACTCATACCAGCGCATCGAAAAACGGGCAGAAGTCGGAAACGCATGATGGTTGTTGTGCAATTCTTCGCCGCCGATCCAGAACGCGATCGGCGTTATGTTGGTACTGGTATCGTTTACTGTGTAGTGGCGATACCCCCAATAGTGACCGACGCCGTTGATGATGCCGGCCGCATGAAACGGAATCCAGATCATTTGCGCGGCCCAGATGGCACCACCGACGGGGCCGAACAGAATCAGATTGGTCGCCAGCATCAAACCAACGCCTTGCCAGCTAAATGCCGCGTAAACGTTTCGCTCCATCCAGTCGTCGGGCGTACCGTGTCCGTATTTCTCCATCGTTTCGGCCTTTCTGGACTCGATACGATAGAGTTCTGCGCCTTGGGTGACGACTTTCTTGATGCCATAAATCTGCGGGCTATGCGGATCCTCGGCGGTCTCGCATTTAGCGTGGTGCTTACGATGGATTGAAACCCACTCCTTGGTAACCTGCCCGGTGGTGAGCCAAAGCCAGAAACGGAAGAAATGGCTTGGGATGGCGTGCAGATCCAGCCCGCGATGCGCTTGCGCGCGGTGCAGGTAAATCGTCACAGCGGCAATGGTGACATGGGTGAGGGCAATAGTTACAACGATATAGCCCCACCAAGGCAGGTCAATCAAGCCTGTCGCAAAGAAATCAGGAATAGATACCAAGAGAACTCCAGTAGAAAGGATTCAACTTATTGTTGGGTCAGTTTACGCTGTTTCGACGTTTTTGACTGTTGAAAAGTGTAATCCGTTGATTTATATACTATTAACTTGTTGGCTTTCGGTAGAAGGCGTGTCCGGCGAGGCGGCAGCCAAATCACTCGAAGGGTACAGTCGAACTTCCCGTTGCGGATAAGGGATCTCAATACCCTCACGCCGAAATGCATAAATGATGGCGAGATAAATTGCCGAGCGTAGCGACGCTTGTCCCGCATCTGCGTCATGAATCCACACGGCCAGCTCAAGATCAATGCCATTGTCACCGAGATTCTTGATCCAAACTGACGGCGCGGGTGATTCTACCGCTCGCGTTTGGGATTTGCCCGCTGCAAGCATCAGTGCCATCGCTTTTTCCAGATCGCACTGATAAGAAACACTGACGCTCACCTTCACCACAAAAAGGTTGTCGGAGTACGTATGATTCAGCAGCATATTGCTGATGATGTTGTCATTCGGAATGATGGCTTCCGTCCCATCCAGTCCGCGAACTACTGTGTAGCGTGCACGGATATCCGACACAACTCCGTGGCGATCGTTGATGGTGACGAGGTCGCCGGGTCGGATGGAGCGATCAAGCAGAATCACAAATCCGCTCACGTAATTGCTCGCTATTTTTTGCAGGCCGAGCCCGAGACCCACGCCGAGTGCGCCACCAAATACAGACAGCGCGGTTATGTCGATGCCTAGCAGCGGAAGCGCAATCAAAATCGCTATCACAAACGCAAGCGCGCGCACCAGCTTGCCTGCAAAAACGCGCATGCTGGTATCGAGACTCTTTGCCTTCATTACCCGATTTTCGACAATGACCGAAAAGGTCAATGTAATAAAAAGCGTGAGCAGCAGCGACAGCAGCGCTTGTATCACCAACAGCAACGAGATTTTCTTGCCACCAAATTCGAAACTGATCTCGTCAAGTGCGGCGCTAAATTCGGGAAGCAAGCCAGTGAGATACAGGGCGGTCACAACCCAAACTGTCAGTGCGATTGCCCGTTCGGATGCTTTCAATAGCGGACTGACCGGCAGTACCAGACGAATCAGATGAAGCGCGAGTCTGATGACGGCAAAAGACGCAACCAGCAAAACGGCAACGCTCAGGATCGGTACCGGCTGCCACACCGCGTACGTGACTTTGCCAAGCCAGATGAATACGAGCGCCAATAGAGGCAGCAGTATACGATGCACGCTGCCGGCCCCGATCTTCAATGCGCCGGGCTCAATATCTCTATGAAACTTCCCGCGAATCTGCCTCGCCAGCGTCCAGGCAATTGCAAAACCCAGCGCCACAATGCCAAGCTGAATCCAACCCGGTGTCGTTCCCAGTTGATTTATCAGCAGATCGAAATTCTGTGGAAAGTTTTGCAAGATGACAAAGACAGGCGAAAGCGCCTGACAGCGACTATTTGGCTCGTTCCATGACGGCCGCGAAGAAGCCGTCTGTTGAATGTAACTGAGGGCTCAAGCGGAAATAAATACCCTGATCCTTCAACGGTACTTTCAGTCTCTCAAATATCTTGTTCACATCGACAAGTTTGAACTGCGGGTGTTTGGCCAGAAAGGCTTCGACAATCGTTTCGTTTTCTGCGGTAAGGAAGCTGCATGTCGCGTATACCAATCTGCCGCCAGGCTTAACCAAGCGCGCAGCAGATTGGAGAATTGATGCTTGCTTGACGTTAAGCTCAGCCAATGCTTGCTCGGTCTGGCGATATTTCAGGTCGGGATTGCGGCGCAAGGTACCGAGCCCCGTGCAGGGGGCATCAACCAACACACGGTCGATTTTTCCTGCGAGTCGCTTGATCTTTGTGTCGTTTTCAGAATCGAGAGTTCTGCGACGTGGTTCTCTCCATCGGTCAGC
>JBDTPE010000259.1:0-4797 GCA_039932875.1 Betaproteobacteria bacterium
CGGTCGTCGGCCCCCGCCATTGCTGCCGTGTTTCCGCCGCGAACGGCAGTTGAGAATCCGAGCCGATTTACCGTGGCCTTTCCCCCTCCCTTTTCGCCGGCCGCATGTGGTGTAGTCAGCTTTACGGTAACCGATGCGACCGGTCTAAGCATTAATCCCACGCTCACGATCGCAGCGGGAACTGGAACTCGACCGACACCCGTGATTACCCTTTCGCCGGATACCGTTGCTCTCACGTGCGGACAGTCGGCCCAAGTGTTGGTGGTCATTTCCGACCCTGGCACGCCGCCGCCAACCGTGACGACCTCAATCGGCACGGGACTCTCCGCCACCACGGCACTTAGTGCTTCGGTCAATGGCAACGCAGTCACACTTGTTCGCGGCAATGGTGACGTTGGAAGCGGTGCCTTGGCAACTACTCCCGTTACGGCTACCGTTTCCGTCGGCGCCGGAAGCGCGCTTCCCAAGACAATTACCGTAAATACCCAACGCACTTGCCCTTGAAGTTGGGAATACCCAAGGCAAGCCGACGGCATGATGCAAAGCGAACACCAACCCCATGATTTTTTAAACTTTTATGACCAAATCGAGCTTGCTAATTACTTTCAGGGCGCTGCAAACACCGACATGGCGGCATTTCTGACTGCGTAGTCGGAGGCACGCGCTGCGAAGTTGACAAAAAACGCTTGCATCGAACTGCAAGTTGCGCTTTAATAAAACGAGGTAAGGCCATAATTTTTAAGTAAAGTGGCTAAATTGGGACTCAATACTCCCAACCAAGAACTGAAGACATGAGGACACCATCGTGGCGATAAACAAATACTTCGGCAACTTGAGTACTCTGGTAACGCGAGGTGCAACTGCCGCGCTATTTAGTCTGATGACCGCTATGTTGGTGTCGTGCGGCGGTGGCGGCGCGGATGGCGGAAACCCGCTGACCAATGGCACGCTCTCGATTTTGCCAAATACCGGCTCGCTCTATGCCAATGTCCCCATCACTATTAATGTGGCGGGCGGCAGGGGACCCTATTTTGTCACCTCGAACGAACAGACGGTATTGCCACTGAATTTCCAGCTCAACGGCAATTCCTTCACGACGGTGCCGAACAATCCGGGCGTAACCGACCTTCCGGTGCCGGGCAACCAGACGCCCGCCGGGGATACGCCGTTCCGCACGGTCATCGTCACGGCCCGTGACGCGGCCGGTATTGAAACAACCGCGACGTTTCTTGTATTCCAGAACTTCCTGACGGGTTATTCGCTGACTGTATCGACGCCGACGACGTGCGCGGTTGGTACGACTACACCAACACAAGCCTGCGCAGGGGCGGACTCATTGATTTCAATGCTGCCGATCTCCAGCGGACTTCGATTGCCCAACAAACAGTTCCGTCTGACCGCAACCTTGGGCGCATTCGCGTTCATTCTGGATAGCACCGGCATTACCGGCCCCGAAGTCATTGTCAATACCGACGAACGCGGCGAAACCACCGCCCGCATTCGCGTCACAGCCGGTGCGCCAACCCAGTATGCGCAGTTCCGCATGACCGACGTGGCCACCGGTGCATACCGCATGTTCACCTTCATCATCACCAATTCAAATGGCGGCAACACGGCGCTCTCGGCATTACCTTCCAGCATCACACTTGGGGGAGCCAATAGTTCCGTGTGCGGTACCGGCACCTCCAACGTGTTCGTGTTCGGCGGCCAACCACCCTATACAGCGAACACTACCGATCCGAATTCGATCTCAATCACGCCGCTTACCGTGACGAAGAGCGGTGACGCATTCAGCGTACAGGTATTCAATCCGAATATCTGCCTCGGCCCTGGGCATGTCGTTATCACCGACGCCACGGGTGCCCATGTCACGATAGACATCACGACGACAGCAGGTTCGGCGCCCCCTGTCCTGCCATTGTCGGCAGCGCCGGCAGCACTCTGCATACCCGACGGCGGGACCGGCGTAGTCAGCATCTCGGGCGGCAACACCAATAAGGTGATCAACTCCAGCAATCCGGGCCTGGCAACGGCGCTACCGACCAGCGGTTCCAATAATTTCACCACGACCATCAGCGCACTGGGCGCGGGAGGACCGGTGGGCACATTGGTTACGTTTACGGTAAGTGACGGCACGAATGCCGCAACGGTCAGCGTCACGCGGAAAACAACCTGTCCATAGTATTGGTGTCGTTTAATTTGACGGGCACCTTCGGGTGCCCGTTTGCATTGCATTCAACATTGATTCCCGCGACAAACGTTGCCGCCGGACCCCGCGCCTGACGGAGCATAGCATTGACGATTGCGGCATTTTTCATGTCCATCGCGCTGTCGGCGGGCCTGGTAATGATGCTTGGTCGCAGTTCATTGGCGTCCTGGTCCCTCGACCATCCCAATCACCGTTCTTTGCACCGCAAACCGACGCCGCGGATCGGCGGCGTGGCCATCGTCCTTGGCGTCGCCATCTCGCTGTTGCTTTTGCATCCGCATGGACTTCCCGGAACAGCGTTGGCATTGGCCGCGACACTAGCCCTGGTTTCCTTCCTTGATGACCGGGCTCATCTGCCGGTCGCGTTACGCCTTGCCGCGCACATTGCCGCCGCAATTTTTATGGTCTATAGCTGGACCATATATTTCTCACTGGGGTCGCCGCCCGGTGCGCGCCACACACTTGTATTGCTCGCTTCACCTTTTGCCGCGCTGGCACTGGTGGCGGCAATCTGCTGGATGACCAACCTGTACAATTTCATGGATGGCGCCAACGGCCTGGCGGGAGGCATGGCGCTCATTGGCTTTGGCGGCTTCGCCGTTGCGGCATCGATGACCTCCGGAGAGGATGGCGCGGCCATGGCGGCGGCGGCCGCCGCATTGTCCGGCGCCGCACTGGGATTCCTGATTTTCAATTTTCCCGCCGGACGCGTTTTCATGGGTGACACGGGCTCGGTTGCGATCGGTTTTCTGGCGGCCGCATTGGCGATTGAAGGTTGTCTGAAAGTGCTCTGGCCATGGTGGTTTGGCGTACTGGCGTTTTCGCCATTCATCGTGGATGCCACCGCGACGTTGTTCAAGAGGATCGCGAAACGCGAGAAAGTGTGGATGGCGCATCGCCAACACTATTATCAGCGCCTGATTCTTTCAGGATGGAGTCACCGTAGAACGGTCATTTCGTATTACTTTTTGATGCTCGGAAGTACGGGATCTGCGCTCGCCGCACAAAACAGTCACTTCCTCTATCCAATTGTCAGTTTCTGGGTGATAACATACGCGTCGTTGTTGGTGTATCTGGAGTGGCGCTTCTACAAACAAGAAAAAGACAAAACAGAATAAACCCTGGGGCCAAATGAAAAGGTTCGCATTTAATGAACGCGCCGTTTTAGCGTTCTGTCACGACGCGGTGATGCTGGTTTTGTCATGGACGATCACCTGCTTTCTCCTGGATCAATATCAAGTCGACCAACCCGACGCGCTCATTCCCACGTTAGGTCTGGTTTTGGCGGTGAGCATTCCGCTGCAGGCGACGATTTCCACACTTTTCGGCATGTACCAGGGCCTGTGGAGATATGCGAGCCTGCCCGATGTCCAGCGCATCGTAATCAGCGTACTGGCGGGTTCGGGCGCAACCGCATTGACCCTTTGGGTTGCCGGTTGGATGCACGCGCTGGGCTTTGCGCACTTCTTTATCCAGGCGCTGTTGCTGATCACGTTGATGGCAGGAAGCCGTATCAGCTATCGCTCCTGGAAAGAGTGGCGCTTATATGGAAATACCAACGAACAAGGTACCCCGGTCTTGGTGTTGGGCGCAGGTGACGCAGCCGTCGGCCTGCTCAAGGAGCTTTCGCGCAGCGCCGACTGGCGGGTAATGGGCCTGCTGGACGACGATCCAAACAAGCGCCACCGACTATTGCACGGCGCACGAGTGCTGGGCGGCATTGACGAACTGCCGCGCGCGGCACGCTCGCTCAAAGTCAAGCACGTGATCATCGCCATGCCGTCGGTGACCTATCCGATCCGGCGTCGAATCGTCGAGATATGCAACAAGGCACGCGTGACGATTTTGACAGTGCCCAAATTCAATGGCATTACCCTGAGTCCGTCCGCGCCGGGAAAAGTGGTCCCGGCCAAGATTCGCCGGGTGGCCGTGGAAGATTTGATGAAGCGCGAGCCCATTGTGCTTGACGACGCCGGCCTGCATGACCTCATCACCGACAAAGTCATCATGGTCACAGGTGCGGGGGGCTCAATAGGCTCCGAGCTTTGCCGCCAGATTGCCACGTACCAGCCATCGATGCTGGTGTTGTTCGAGCAAAGCGAATTTGCCATGTACAAGATTGAGCAATCGCTGCGTGATGCCTTCGAAAACCTGCCGATTGCCAGCGTGATCGGCGACATCAAGAACATCAAGCGCGTCAATCAGGCCATGCATCAATATTCGCCGTCCCTGGTCTTTCATGCCGCCGCTTACAAACATGTGCCGCTAATGGAAGAAAGCAATGCCTGGGAGGCGGTGCAAAACAACGTGCTTGGAACGCTGGTGGTGGCACGTGCCGCCATCGAATACGGCGTGAAGAAGTTTGTGCTCATCTCGACCGACAAGGCGGTCAACCCGACCAACGTAATGGGCGCCACCAAGCGCCTGTCGGAAATGCTTTGCCAGGCACTGCAACAGACCAGCAATACGCGCTTCGAGATGGTCCGTTTCGGCAATGTACTGGGCAGCGCGGGCAGTGTCATTCCCCGTTTTCAGGAACAGATTGACCACGGGGGACCAGTGACCGTAACCCATCCCGACATGGTCCG
>JBDTPE010000260.1:0-4788 GCA_039932875.1 Betaproteobacteria bacterium
CAAGTAGTACTGAAATAGCCTTTGGCTCTAGCGCAGCGACGCGTTCAGTTTCTCCAGCGCGCCTGATCCCGGTATCAGGGCGACGTCGTCGAGCAAGTTCAGAGGTGTATCCACGGTATTTGCAGCCGCATGCAAGTCGTGTGGTTCGCCGTCCACGAACAGCAGGCCAGTGGCAATTTCGAAGTTGGCACTGCTCTCTAGCAGATGGTTCATCGCTGCGATGCGATTGGTAGGATCGTAACTTTCGTGCAGTTTCCTTAAGCGCAGAATCGATCCATCGTGCTGCCGCACCTCTTGTAGTGCTCCTGGCGCATAACTGGTGGTGATTTCATCGCGGAACTTGATCACATCGAGATTGTTCACCGCCTCATTGTGCTCACGAACATAGTCATAGCTCTTGGTGGAGCCGTCATGATTATTGAAGGCAACACACGGTGAAATAACGTCGATAAATGCGGCGCCTTGATGCAGGATGGCGCCTTGAATGAGCGGCACCAGTTGCTCCTTGTCACCTGAAAAGCTGCGTCCGACGTAGGTTGCACCCAACTGCATGGCCAGCGCGACGAGATCGATCGCTTCATCGGCATTGATCACGCCGCGCTTACTCTTGGAGCCGCGATCCGAGGTTGCTGAAAATTGTCCCTTGGTGAGTCCGTAAACGCCGTTGTTCTCGACGATATAGGTCATGTTGACGCCGCGTCGCATGACGTGAGCAAACTGGCCCAGGCCGATGGATGCTGAGTCGCCGTCACCGGAAACGCCCAGATAGATCAGTTCACGGTTGGCCAGATTGGCGCCCGTCAGTACCGACGGCATGCGCCCATGCACACTGTTAAAGCCGTGCGAATTGCCGAGGAAATAGGTTGGTGTCTTTGACGAACAGCCAATACCGGAAAGTTTGGCGATGCGATGCGGTGGCAGATCGAGCTCGTAACACGCCTGAATGATCGCCGCGCTGATGGAGTCATGCCCACAGCCTGCACAAAGCGTCGAGATCGCGCCTTCGTAGTCGCGCCGCGTATAGCCAAGCTTGTTACGGGTAAGGCTGGGATGATGCAGTTTGGGCTTGGCGAGATAGGTCATTTTATTTCCTGGCTGACGCGTTTGCTGCGCGCGGTAGGCACGGCGTGCAATGGCGCAACGTGCAGCGTTATCAGACGCTCTGATATTTCCGTGGCGATAAAGCGCGCCGTGATCGGTGTGCCGTCGTAGTGCAGCACCGGTGTGACCACCGCAGGATTGATCGCGCCTTCGTTGATCAATAGCGTTCTCAGTTGCGCATCGCGGTTTTGTTCAACCAAAAATATTTCGTCGTGTGCGTGGACGAAATCGAGTACTTCGTCGCAAAACGGAAATGCCCGTATGCGCATGGCGTCCAGATGCAAACCGGCTTCATTGAGCATATCCAGTGCTTCGTGAAGCGCAGGGCTGGTTGAGCCGTAGTAAATAACGCCATAGCGGGTGGCGTGCGCTGCGTTGGTGGTGATCGGCTTGGGCACGATGTCCTTGGCGGTCTCGAATTTACGCAACAGCCGTCGCATATTGTCGACGTAGGCATCACCGTCTTCGGTGTAGCGCGCATAGCGGTCGCGGCTGGTGCCACGGGTGAAGTAGCTGCCTTTGGTCGGATGGGTGCCGGGGTAGGTGCGGTAGGCGATGCCGTCACCATCGACGTCAAGATAGCGGCCGAAGTCTCTTCCTGCATCCAGATCTTCCGCGGTCATCACCTTGCCGCGATCCATTTGCTGTGTGTCGTCCCAGTCAAAAGGCTTGCAGAGCCTTTCGTTCATGCCGATGTCGAGGTCCAGCATCACAAAGATCGGCGTTTGCAAGCGGTCGGCTAGATTGAATGCCTCGGCACCGAACTTGAAACTCTCGTACGGGTCTTCCGGAAACAGCAGCACATGCTTGGTGTCGCCGTGTGAGGCATAGGCACAACTTAGTACGTCAGATTGCTGAGTGCGGGTGGGCATGCCGGTGGATGGGCCCGCGCGCTGTACGTCAAAAATGACCGACGGAATTTCGGCAAAATATGCCAGGCCCAGAAACTCCTGCATGAGTGAAATACCAGGGCCCGAGGTGGCCGTAAACGCTCTAGCCCCATTCCACGCCGCACCGATAACCATGCCGATCGATGCCAATTCGTCCTCTGCCTGTACGATGGCATATCGCGCCTTGCCGTCCTCGGCGGTGCGGAATTTTTTGCAATGTTTGGCGAATGCTTCCGCGAGCGAAGAGGAGGGCGTGATCGGATACCAGGCCGCCACGGTGGCACCACCGTAAACGGCACCGAGCGCGGCCGCGCTGTTGCCTTCCACAAATATCCGGTCGCCCACATTGTCGGCACGTTTTACCTTCAGCCCGATGTTGCAGTCCAGATGCGCGATCGCGTAGTCGCGCCCCAAATGCAGCGCGGCGATATTGGGCACCAGCAATTTCTCCTTGCCCCGATACTGTTCCTCAATGAGCTGCTCAATCACCGCCATTTCTACATCGAGTAGGGCAGACAAGGCACCCAGATAGATAATATTCTTGAACAGTTGGCGTTGACGCGGATCGGTGTAAGCCGCATTGACGATTTCAGTGAGCGGCACGCCAATAACGTGGATGTCAGTGCGAAATTTCGACGGCGGCATTTGTCGAGTTGAGTCGTAGAACAGATAGCCGCCGGGTTCAATCTCGGCGACATCCTTGTCCCAGGTCTGTGGGTTCATGGCCACCATAAAGTCGCAGCCACCACGACGAGCGAGATAGCCGTCTTCAGTAACACGTACTTCATACCAGGTCGGTAGACCCTGGATATTGGAAGGGAAAATATTGCGCGGTGAAACCGGCACACCCATGCGCAGAATCGATTTTGCAAACAGCGTGTTTGCCGATGCCGAGCCGGAACCGTTGACGTTGGCGAACTTGATCACAAAATCGTTGACCGCTTCGATCGCGTGCATAGTCATTCTGCCGCCTCCGGCAATTCTTCAAACTGGGGTCGCGGTCGATTGCTGCCGGCATGTGTCATCAAGATCAGCGACTTCTGCATGTCCCAGGCGCCGGTCGGGCAACGCTCGGCACACAGGCCGCAATGCAGGCATACGTCTTCATCTTTTGCCATGATGCGACCGGTTTTCAGCCCGCTGGAAATATATAAATCTTGCGTAAGATTGAGTGCAGGAGCAGTCAAGCGCGCGCGTACTTCTGCCTCTTCACCATCAGCCGTAAAGGTGATGCAGTCCATCGGGCAAATATCGACGCAGGCGTCGCATTCGATGCATTGCGCATTGTTGAATATTGTCTGCACATCGCAATTGAGACACCGCTGCGTCTCCTTGTACCCCAACTTGGCGTCGAATCCCAGTTCGACTTCGACGCGGATATCCTTTAGCGCGATCGACACATCTTTCAGCGGCACCTTGAAACGCAGATCGCCGGTGATGGCGTTGTCGTAGCTCCACTCGTGAATGCCCATTTTCTGGCTGAGCAGATTCATCATCGGCGGCGGACGAGTTTCCACATCCTCGGACTGACAGAATTTGTCGATCGAAATAGCCGCCTCGTGACCATGGGCGACGGCCCAGATAATGTTTTTGGGGCCGAACGCGGCATCGCCACCGAAGAATACCTTCGGCAGGCTAGCCTGCATGGTGACCTTGTCGACAATCGGCATGCCCCATTTGTCGAAGTCCAATCCGATATCCCGTTCGATCCACGGAAATGAGTTTTCCTGACCGATGGCGACAAGCACATCGTCGCAGGGAAAATGCGCGTCTGGTTGTCCCGATGGCACCAGTGTCCGCTTGCCCTTGTCGTCGTATCGGGCTTCAACGATTTCGAAGGTCACACCCGTGAGCTTGCTGTCTTCAAACGTAAACGCTTTGGGAACATGAAAGTTGATGATGGGTATACCTTCGTGCTGGGCATCTTCTTTTTCCCACGGTGACGCCTTCATTTCATCGAACCCTGAACGCACGATTACCTTGACATCTTCTCCACCGAGACGCCGTGACGATCTGCAACAATCCATGGCCGTATTGCCGCCACCCAGTACGATGACGCGTTTGCCAATTTTTTCGATGTGCCCGAATGAAACCGACGATAGCCAGTCGATGCCGATATGTATATTGGCGGCAGCCTTGCGCCGTCCGGGAATATCCAGATCCCGTCCGCGCGGCGCCCCGGTGCCAACAAAAACCGCATCATAATCCTTGGCCAAAACCGCCTTCAAACTATTGATGCGAACACCAGAGCGGAACTCAGCGCCCAGGTTCAAAACGTACCCGACCTCTTCATCGATCACCGATTCGGGAAGACGAAACCGTGGTATCTGGGTGCGTATCATGCCGCCCGCGCGGGTATCGCCGTCATAAACAACGACCTCGTATCCCAGCGGCAACAAGTCGCGTGCCACCGTGAGCGATGCTGGACCGGCACCGATGCACGCGATACGCCGACCATTCTTCATTGTCGCCGGTTTGGGCAGTCGTTCGCGTATATCTTCTTTCAAATCGGCTGCAACCCTTTTGAGACGGCAGATGGCCACCGGTTCGGGTTTGTCGCCATTGTTCTCTTCCACGCGCCCACGTCGACAGGCTGGCTCGCATGGCCTGTCGCAGGTGCGTCCGAGGATGCCGGGGAACACATTCGATTGCCAGTTGACCATGTATGCGTCGCCATAGCGGCCGGCAGCAATCATGCGGATGTATTCGGGAACAGGAGTGTGGGCTGGGCATGCCCATTGACAATCCACGACCTTGTGGAAGTAGTTCGGCTGACGAATATCAGTCGGTTTCAATG
>JBDTPE010000261.1:0-4777 GCA_039932875.1 Betaproteobacteria bacterium
CAGTCGCAAGCCATACTCAAAGTCCGCTTCGTATTTGATGATGAACTGGCGTACCGCTTCCGCACGAAGCTTCTGCTCCGTCAAACTCATCAACTTCTTGGCGAAATCGGCTACAGCTTGGATGAAGGCGATTTCAGCCATGAACGACTTGACCTGCGATGTCGTTGCAACGAAGTTTAGATCTTTCTCCAGCAGGGCCCTCACCACCGAAGTGCAATCGACCCCCTTGCCTTTCGCCTCATCCTCTGCTCTCTTCGCTTCCTTCAGTGCCTCTTGCATCCGCTGTTGGAAGGGGAGCAGCGCAGCTAGCTCAGCCAGCTTGTCGCCATCTTTCTTGATTCCCTGTGTGAGGCCAGCAAATGAGTCTGTCGGCGCCTTGCTTAGCTTGGTCAATGCCTGATGATTGGATTCGAGTATGTCCAGACCGGCGCCGACGATTTTGTACGAATCCGTGCAAACGGTGCTGATAAAAGGACCTGCCTTTACTTTTTCCTCTGGACTGCGCCGTTCCAGGCCGGCTTGCAGATCGGGATTGGCGGCAGCAACGCGCAGTTCGGAAACTGCATCCGAGTGCCGGGCGCGCATGGTCTCAATTAGCGGCGTGACCTTTTCGGTTAATTCTGCTTGCTGGGCCACGCTGGCGCACCCACCCAGCGCGAGCACGAAAACAAAGCCGGCAACGAGTGCTAGCGCCGACGATTTGCCACGAGTATCCATAATGCCTCCCGTTCATTTTTGTTTAGTGCGTGTGACTAGTAATGACAAGCTTAGTAAAAAATAGCACGCGGTCAGGCGACTGTTTGATTTCCCACCTACACAGGTAGTTTTTTTGCGCTCCAATCTCGTGAACGGGCAAATCAGGCGCGGCGGCGGAAATTGTGCCGTGCAGTCATGGGGTCAGAGTCGAACTAGACTTTTTGAAATCACCTTGGCTCTGACCACCCAGCCCACATATTCGGCCGAAAGTGCGCCCAATTTGCAGACAACAATATCGCGTCACGAATAAATGGAAATGTGGTCAATGAGGGCAAAATCGTGCCCGTTCATCATTATCTGGACACTTGTGTAGCGGATCGATCCCTTTGGCATCTTTCGTTCAAAAGTCACCTGCTTGTTTACGATAACCTGAGGATGCACGCCAGCACTCTGAATCAAAGAAAGGTCGAGTAACAGAATCGCAGGGTTGATGCCCTGAGGTTCAATCATACTTATTAAAGGAATCACGCCTGGATTACTTACTAGTAGCTCACCGACTACATGAATCGTTGGTGGGCCAGGCGGCATGGCGGTCACCCAAGCATGCCAACCTGTCTGGGACTGGGAAAGACCTTCAAATCCCCCAACACTCCACGGAAAAGCGTCCCCCGGATCGCGATTGGGCCTCTTGAATGGCCAGTTTTTTCCACCCTCGACCATCGGAGCCTTGCTCCAAGAAATCTTGAACGGCCAAGTAGTGCCGTTATCGGTATCGCTCATGATTGCCCCCCATAGAATTGACGACACGTTGTCGCAAAACTAGGCTACGCCAAACAAATTCGATCTACTACTACCTGCGTGGGTAGGATTCACATGCTATTTTCAGGATTTAAACGGGGCCGCGCCTTTGTTTCGCGATCCAGCCTCTCAGATTAGAAAATGACCTTGGTCCCTTTTGTAGCTATCCTCTGGAAACAAATAGGGGCAGACACGAATGGCACTCGGTTAAGTCCATTCAGGCGTCGCCCCAGCGGAGGCTGGGGCCCAGTCCACCCGCCTTCGTTTCAACTACGGCAATGAATGCGTTCGCCGGGAGAGCATTCAAGTTTGAAGCAGTCGATGGATTCAGACCGTGGATCGGACTGGGTCCCAGCCTCCGCTGGGACGACCGCCATTTTTTGCTTAACCGAGTGGTATGAGTGGCATGAGGGTCAGACACAATCTATCCGGCGCGAACCCGCAGCCCGTCTATTGCCATGTCGCACCTTGCGAAATGTAATGCTGGAGATTACAATTCGGCATGATCAAGTCGTTCAAGCACAAGGGCCTTGAGCTATTCTTCACCCGTGACGATGCCAAGGGATTGCAGGCGGCGCATGTGCCGCGCATATCCCGTTTGCTTGATGCGATTGATCAGGCTGATCAGGTCGAGGAATTGAATGTTCCTGGCTGGCATTTGCATCGCCTGAAAGGCGAATGGCGGCACCTGCATAGCCTGCGTGTGTCAGGCAATTGGCGCGTTACGTTTCAGTTCATCGATGGCGATGCGCATATCGTAAACCTTGAGGACTATCACTGATGAAGAAGGCCAAGTCTCTGTCGCGCAACCCAAGTCGGCGCCCAACGCATCCGGGAGCGGTACTGCGGGAGGACGTATTGCCTGAGTTGAAAATGACGCAGGCGGAATTTGCTGAACGCCTGGGCGTCTCTCGTCTGACTGTTTCGGAAATATTGCATGAGAAACGTTCGCTCACGGCGGATATGGCAATGCGAATTGGAACACTCCTTGGAAATGGCCCCGGTCTGTGGCTGCGTATGCAACAGGCCGTCGACTTGTGGGACCTTGAGCAAAGTGGCAACTATCGCGACATTGAGCCGTTGAATATTGCGGCGTGACGAATGATCAAAGAGGGCAACGCCGAATAGCAGAGGGCAGAAAGTGGTTTCTCATCACAAATTTCCGTAGAACGCCATTTGACGAGCATTCGCAGGCATTTATGCCCGGAAAGCCTCGTCAGCGCTAGACTTTAGTCGTTGGCAATTAAAAGGTCAGGGTGGAGTGCCGCTTACTTAAGCGCGTGGCAATAATTTTCTTATAGCTGTGAAGTGAGTCGGGTCGCGATCTAGCTCCTTCCTCCACAGTCGTGGGGGAAGGTCGGGATGGGGGTGTGCCATTTCGGGCCACGCAATATCAACTGCGCATCGACCCCATCCCGGCCTTCCCCTGTCCCCAGGGGAAGGGGCATTCTGCGAATATGAAAGTCCTCGCCAATGAATCGAATTTCTTGTCGCGAGAATAAGTGGCGCTTAAGTAAGTGCCATTCGGGTCAGGGTGATTGGTGTCGGAAATAAATCACCCTGGTCCTTTAAAACCTATCTGATGCGTGAGTAAATGCTGGGGTCTTGTAAGTTAGCTTTCGGCGCAGTGCTACTCGTCAAGACTTGGTCCTATTCTTCCCTGGCGTTTACACACCGCGAAACCACGAGATCCCATGACACTCTCTTCCAAATCAATCAAGAAACTTGAATCACTGCTCGTCGGTGCAGTGGGCAAAAACGAACCGGGTATTGCCATCGGTATCGCGCAGCGCGGGCAGATGGTGTGGGGCGGCGCACGCGGGCTCGCGAACCTTGACGCGAAAACACCGATGACCACGCAGACACCTTTTCGCATCTGCTCCATCAGCAAGCAATTCGCCTGCGCGCTGGCCATGCGCGAGGCGCGAGCCGGTCGCATTGATCTCACGGCACACCCGAGCCGCTATCTGCCCTGGACGCGTGTGCTCGATCCGGCGCTCACGGTGGCGCATCTGATGCAGAACAAGTCAGGCATTCGCGATCAGTGGGTGATGGCGATGCTGATGGGCGCCGTGCCTACGCAACCGTTCACGCTGGAGGACGGCAACACGGTCGTGCGCCACGCGCCGGCGTGCATGTTCGCGCCTGGCGAGCGCAATCTGTATTGCAATGTCAATTTCGAAATTGTCGGACAGATCCTGGAGACGGTGGCGGGGTTTCCTTATGGCGAATTGTTGTCTGCGCAAATCCTCGGGCCACTGGGCATGCGCGATACCTCTCTTGGTATCGATACCAGTCTTTCGATACCGGGTGATGCGCGCGGCTATCGCTTCCACAAGAAGGTGTGGAAGGAAGAACAAAATGGAATTCACTGGGCGGCGTCGGCGGGCATGGTCAGCACGACAGAAGACATGTTGCGCTGGGCGGCCTGCCTGCGCGATCCGAAGGCGGCCGGATTGCCATGGGTGGCTGACATTCTCCCCACTACGCCGTTTAACGATGGCGCAGCGGCGCAATATGCATCCGGTATCAATCATCTCGTCGAAAATGGCCGCGCCATGTATGCGCACGGTGGCGGGTTGCGCGGCTGGAAATCAACGCTGATGCATTTCGTCAATGAAGAGACCTCAATCGTCGTTCTGATGAATCGCAATAATTCACCGAAAGACCGCATGCCGCGTGCTGTGGCCAACGACGTCGCCGCCGCGCTGGGCATCCTGCCGGTGTGGCGCAAAAAGGGCGTGAAGCCCATGCCTGCGAGGTTGCCGCGCGGGACGACAGGCGCATGGGTATCGCACGGGCAGGGCTTGATCGTTTGCCTGCGCGAGCGCAAGGGCCGCGCTGAAATGCAATCCTTTCTCGATTGGTCAAAGCTCGTCCGCACCGATGACCCACATACGTTGGCTACGGAAGATGGCAGCATGCGTTTTGTGTTCGACGGCGATGGTGGCCTGACGCTCGTGGATGCGCACGAGAATGTGTGCGCGACGATGCGGCACGTGGCAGGGCGTGCGCGGGGCGCGATCAAAGGCGCTGCGAAATTCGCCGGACGTGGAACCTATGGTTGCACCCCACTCACCGGGTCAGCGGCGGTTTCCACCGCGCGCGGAAAAACGACCATCACATTCACCGGCGTCTTCGGCACCGGCGAAAACTATCCACTCACCGTGCTCGATGCGCACACCGCTTACTTCGATCTCAAGCGCGGTGTTGACGAAGCGCCGCCGGGCCGCGTGCTGGTGATCCACGATCCGCGCGAACAGTGCATTGAGTTGTCCGCAAC
>JBDTPE010000262.1:0-4773 GCA_039932875.1 Betaproteobacteria bacterium
TTTGAAATGCGGATTCTGAATCAGTCCAATAATGTTGCCAAACGGGTCCAAAACGCTTGCCACAAGGATACCGTCGCCGACATCTTTCACCTCGCTATGCGGCCTGGCGCCAAGCGCAATTACCCGCGCATATTCGGCTTGAGCATCGTCAACGCCCCAATAAGTCGTAGGACTATCGTTCGCATCTTCGTCGCCAGGCGGTAACAGACCAAGCTCATAACCGCCGACGTTGAAACCTACGTAGAACGGCTCGTTGAAATAAGGCGCGTGGCCGACAACGCTGGCGTACCAGGCGGTGGCTTGGGCGAGGTCGGTTGAAGGGTAAATAATGGTTCGCAGGCCTTTAAACATTGTTCACCTCCCGTAGGTCTTCCATTCAGGATGCGCGATGCGCAATTCGCGTTGCTGCTCGACCAGCACCTGATAGAAAGTCAGGCGAGTTGCATTGATCTTGCCCTCCACGCCAGCTTTGATTACGTTGCAACCGGGTTCATCGATGTGCGCGCAGTCGTTGAACTTACAGGTGCCGATAAATGGTCGGAAATCCGGCATGGCATAGGCGATATCGTCGTCAGGCAGATGCATCAGGCCAAACGATTGCAGACCAGGCGAATCCATGATCGCGGTCTTTTCATCAAGGCGATACATGCGCGTGTAGGTCGTGGTGTGCTTGCCGGAATCGAGCGCTTCGGAGAAGTCGGCTTCTTTGGCCACGTCGCGCATGACGAGGTTATTTACGGTCCGTGATTTGCCCATGCCGGACTGGCCTACCAGCAGGGTTGTTTTACCGTCCAGATAAGGCCGCAGCGGCTCGATATCAAACTTTGCCGACATCGGCATGACGGGGTAGCCGATCCTTTCGAAATAGGCCAGGCTTTTGCGTGCCTCTTCAAACTCAGGGAGGTCCTTTTTATTGAGCATGATGAGCGGCTTGATGCCTGCGGCCTCGCAGGCCACCAGACACAGGTTCAAGAACATCTCCGAAAAACTCGGCCGTGGCGCAACAATGATGACAGCCTGATCAATATTGGCGGCAAGCGTCTTTTCACGCCACGCATCTTTGCGAAACAGCACATTGCGTCGCGGATGGATCGCATCGATGCGCGCATGCCCAGGGCTGGACATGCTGACCTCAACCTCATCACCGCAGGCGACATCCTGTTTCTTTCCCTTGCGCGTACAGACCAGCGGTTTGCCATCTTCGGCTTCAGCCAGATATTCCCGACCAAAATCGCCGGTGACGAGCGCGCGCATCAGTCTGCCAGCAAAGCATCGAGCTTTGCCGCGCAAATGAAATCATTTAACGTGATGCCGCCTGCATCGTGCGTCGAATAGGCCACCACACATTTGTTGTAATGCACACTCATGTCGGGGTGATGGTCCTCTTGGTGCGATACCCATGCTGAGGCGTTCACGAATGCCATTGTCTCGTGATAATTCTTGAAGCCAAATGACTTCTTGATTTCGTTGCCCACCTTTTCCCAGCCATTCAACTCGTCAACGTAAGTTTGAATATCAGCAGACTCGAGCGCAGTCGCCTGGCCGCCGGGCGCGCAGTGCATGAGGGCGAGTTTGGTCATGTTTGCATGGCTTTCAAATGGGCAATCCGGATGGCTGCCGGTGGGTGTGAATCGTAAACGGCGGAGTGAAGCGGATCGGGAGTGAGCGTGGAGGCGTTGTCACGGTATAGCTTGACGAGCGCGGTGATGAGGTCGCTTGCCTGCGTTTGCTGCGCCGCGTAGGCATCGGCTTCGAATTCATGTTTGCGCGAGATGAGGCTGCTCAAAGGCGTCAACCAGAACGTGAATACCGGCAGTACCAAAAAGAACAACGCGAGTGAAATTGCGACGTGAGGTGTTGCGCCGTCGAGCTTGAAACCTAGGCCCGCGTAAAACCAAGGCTTGTCGATCACCCAGCCCATCAGCGCAAGAATAATCAATGTAAGTGCGAATTGGCCGATGATCATCTTGGTGATGTGCTTGCGTTTGAAATGCCCCAGCTCATGTGCCAGCACAGCCTCAATTTCCGCTGGCGACAAGCGCGAAACGAGCGTATCAAAAAACACGATGCGTTTGGTTTTGCCCAGGCCGGTGAAGTAAGCGTTGCCGTGGCTGGAGCGCTTGGAACCATCCATCACGAACAATCCACTCGACGTAAAACCGCAGCGCGTAAGCAAACTCTCGATGCGCTCTTTGAGCGATAGATCGGCAAGCGGTGAAAATTTATTGAACAGCGGCGCGATGTAAGTCGGATAGACCACGATCATCGCCAGGCTGAACACCAGCCATACCAGCCAGACATACAGCCACCACAGACTGCCCATTTGCTCCATCAGCCAGAAAGTCACCAAGAGCAAGGGCACGCCGATCGCCGCGCCAAGCAGCAAACCTTTGATCGCATCGATCAGGTAAAGCTTGAACGTGATCTTGTTGAAGCCGAACTTTTGTTCGATGACAAAAGTGCGAATCAGATCAAATGGCGTAGAAACAATAGATGAGACGATCATCAACCCTGCAAAGATCGCCAGCCCCAACGTGTACGGGCCGCTAAACCATTGTGCTGCGAATTGGTGGATCAGCCATATACCGCCGCCGAGGGTGAGCGCGAGCAACAGCATGAGATCGATCACGCTCTCGATCACGCCCAAGCGATTCTTTTCGATCGTGTAGTCGGCTGCCTTCTGGTGGGCTTCCAACGCAATTGTTTCGGCGAATTCGCTCGGTACGGCAGCGCGATTGGCGCGTACGTGCGCGATATGGCGCAAGGTGAGGACGCTACCGAAGGCAAAGCTCAGCGTGACGAACAACAGGAAAATTAGCGTAAAGGCGGGTGCGGTCATTGAAGGGTCAGTGATGAATCGTGAGAAAATGATCGGATAGTTACATTTTACGGCGCATTTGGCGCCATGCATTTGTAGCCCATTCGCAACGCGACCGAGATCAACATGCCACAAGACCAAAACAACCTCATCTGGCTCGATATGGAAATGACCGGTCTGATCCCGGAAAGCGACCGCGTTATCGAGGTCGCCATCGTCGTTACCGACGCCAATCTCAATACCATTGCCGAAGGCCCGGTGCTGGTGGTGCATCAGCCCGACGCGATCCTGGACGCGATGGATGCATGGAACAAGTCCACACATAAAAAATCCGGGCTCATCGAGCGCGTCAAAGCCTCAACACTGACGGAAGCGGAAGTCGAAAACCAGTTGATCGAATTCCTGAAACTGCACGTCCCCGCCAGTTCATCACCGATGTGCGGCAATTCCATCTGCCAGGACCGGCGCTTCATGGCCCGCTGGTTACCGAAATTGGAGGCGTATTTCCACTATCGCAATCTGGATGTCTCGACGCTCAAGGAATTGGCAAAACGCTGGAAGCCATCGATCATGTCAGGAATGAAGAAGCACGGCAAGCACGAGGCGCTGGCAGATATTTACGAGAGCATTGAAGAACTCAAGTATTACCGGGAGCATTTTTTGCAACTGGGGTAAGGGTTGGTTGCGCTTTCGTTTCCTGCTGATTGTTTGCGAAACACAAGCACTGGTGCGGTTCACATAAGAAAAAGAGTCCTAAACAGGCGTAGATAGTTGTGTTTGCTATATTTTTGCTGGTATCTGGCTAGTCGTCGGCTGGTACTAACGTGTTTTCCTTCTTCCTTGGGAGAAGGGTAGGGATGAGGGGTAACACGGACCGCTACAGCCGCTACGATCGAAAGAAACCCCAGATTCACTCCAAGGTATTGCGAATACCAGCAATGTGCCAGGACGCCGCCGTTCCCAAATCTATTGGGTCGCCCTTAGCGCCGCCGCTTCGGCACATCCATCATTGCTTGGTCAAAAATATCGTCAATCGATTCGTCGTCTTTCATCAACTGGCGTTGCTCCTTGAGCCAAACTTTCAGCGAGGCATCGCTGCGCTTTATCTGCGTCAAATCACTACGCATGATTTTGTTGTTGCCCTTCTCGATAGCTGTCGCTGCATTCACCGCCTTTTGCAGTGTGGCTGCATTCAGCGCCGCGTGAAACGGAACGTCGAACTCGTCGCGAACGATCATGTCGAGATGATCGTACTCTAATTGCAAACCTGAAAATTGCCCGCGCAGCGTGTGGTTGATGAGTTGCAGTTTTTCGTCGGCCATCGCGGCGGCGCGGAGTGAGTCGATTTTGCTGGCTTGTAATTGAAGTTGCAGCAGTTTGAAGAGATTTTTACTTTCGTAGGCCTTGTTCGCTTCCGACATGAGTGCGGTTTTGCGCACGCGTTCGGCCTCGTCGGGTTCGCGGTCCGGGTGCAACAAGCTGGTGAGCTTGCGATAAATTTCCTTCAGCAGCGCGCCCGCATCCACTGCCTGCTGGGCGGCCTTTTTCTGCTTGGCCGATTGCTTGCCGCCACGCCTTGACGCTGCGTGCGCCTCGGCTTGTTGCGCGTGCTCCTGCATGCGCTCCTCCACCTGCCGCAGCGTTTCGTGGAACAGTTCCTCATCTGATTGAGGTTCACCATCGGGTTTGCCAAGATCCACACCGAATAGGTCCTCCATTTCAGCTTCGTACGCCGCGCGATTCATCGCTGTCAGTTCGTCCGCAGCGTACTCGCTGTGGCGATTGAATATCACGGTCATTTCTTCACCATACGGCGTGGTGAACAACTGCTCAATGAGCGTGCAGACAATTTCTTTCATGGTTTTGCGCTGGTTGCTCGCCCAACCCTTTTTCTGCAGTTGTCCATCGAGAAACAGCACCATTTCCCGATTCAAGCTATCGCGCTCGTCCTGTAA
>JBDTPE010000263.1:0-4766 GCA_039932875.1 Betaproteobacteria bacterium
ATCCTCACGGCTTCGGGCGGCCCATTTCGGTCGCGCTCGATCGGCGACCTCCACAGCGTGACACCGGACCAGGCTTGCGCGCATCCGAACTGGGTGATGGGCCGCAAAATTTCCGTCGATTCGGCGACCATGATGAACAAAGGGCTTGAGGTTATCGAAGCGCACTGGTTGTTCGATGCGCCTGCGGACATGATCGAAGTACTGCTGCATCCGCAGAGCATCGTGCATTCGATGGTCGAGTATCTGGATGGCTCGGTGATCGCCCAACTGGGTAACCCGGACATGCGCACCCCAATTGCCTATGGCCTTGGCTTTCCTGAGCGCATACACGCCGGTGTTGGGATGCTCGATCTGACCAAGGCCGGCAAGCTGGAGTTTTCTGCCATGGATACAGAAAGATTTCCCTGCGTGCGACTAGCCTATGGCGCGTTGCGGCTGGGTGGCACTGCGCCATCCGTGTTAAACGCCGCCAATGAAGTCGCGGTGGATGCCTTCCTGAACGGCACGCTGGCATTTACCGATATACCGCGTGTGATCGAAGATGTGCTTGATGGCGCGAATATATCCGCAGCTGCCACGCTCGACGCTGTCATGGCGGCAGATACAGATGCCCGTGTCGCTGCGCGTGAACGAATCGGGCGTTCACGCGTCCAACGAGCTACGGCCAACTAAATCTTTCGCAGATCCACGCCAAACATGTCGTTTTACTCTCTGCTCACGACCCTCGCCGCATTTGTACTGGCGATTGGCGTTCTCGTCACAATTCATGAGCTTGGCCACTATTTGGCGGCACGTTGGTGCAATGTCAAAATTTTGCGATTCTCGATCGGCTTTGGTCGTCCCTTGTGGATGAGAAAAGTCGGTGCGGACCAAACCGAATGGGTGATCGCCGTGCTGCCGCTCGGCGGCTACGTAAAGATGGCCGATGAGCGCGATGGTAGCGCCGGACCTGCCGACACGGCGCGTGCGTTCAATAACAAGACCGTGTGGCAACGCATTTTCATCGTGCTCGCTGGGCCGACGGCTAATTTCCTGCTGGCGGCAATCCTCTATTGGGGCTTGTTCGTAACGGGGTCGCCTGGGTCCAAGCCCTATCTGGCGGCGCCAGCCGCGAATTCCGTTGCCGCTAGTAGCGGTTTTGCGGAGTTTGATCTGATTACACAAGTTGGCGACAGGCCGGTGCGCACTTGGAGCGACGCACGGCTCGCGCTGATCGAAGCCGCGGTCAATCGCGGCGACATCACCATTGAAGTCGAGGAGTCGACAGGGCACCGGCAATCGAAGCGCCTCAATCTGGATTCGATTGGTGCCGACGATCTCGATAAGGACTTTCTGGCAAAAGTAGGTATTCTGGCCTATCGTATGAAAGTGCTGCCGGTGTTGGGTGAAATCGTTGAGGGCAGTGCCGCAAGCCGTGCAGGATTGCGCCTAGGTGATCGGGTGCTTGCAGTGCAAGGCAAGCTGACCGACAAATGGGAGACGCTGGTTACCCAGATATCTTCGCGGCCAGCCATGCCGACAGATCTCGTTATACAGCGCGCGGGATCGCAAATAAATTTGATTGTGACGCCGGACGCCGTCACCGAAAGTGGCAAGACGTTTGGCCGCATCGGCGTGAAACCGCAGTTGGACAAGAGTATTGCCGAAAAACTTACGACTGTCGTGCGCTACGGCCCGCTGGAAGCCATTCCGCGTGCCTGGACCAAGGTCTGGGACATGTCGATTTTCAGTCTGAAGATGATGGGTCGAATGATTACCGGCGAGGTTTCCTGGAGGAATCTGTCGGGTCCCATCACGATCGCCGATTATGCCGGGCAATCGGCGCAATTAGGCTGGATTCCGTACATAACCTTTCTGGCGTTAATCAGTATCAGCCTTGGCGTACTCAATCTACTGCCCATCCCAGTCTTGGATGGGGGGCAGTTGATGTATTATATTGCCGAGATTCTCAAAGGCAGTCCCGTCTCTGAAAAAGTGATGGAAATTGGTCAGCAGGTCGGCCTCACTTTGCTGCTAGGCCTAACGGCATTTGCCTTTTATAACGACATACACCGCCTCGTCACCGGCTAATTATTGATGCGCTTTAAAAACACCCCCAAATTGCTTTCGGCTCTACTTGCTGCTCTCTTTTCCGCCGCTGCTTTCGCCATCCAACCGTTCGTTATCAAAGACATCCGTGTCGAAGGTGCGCAACGCACTGAAGCAGGGACGGTATTTAGCTATCTGCCGATCAAAGTTGGCGAGAGCATGGACGACGACAAGGCTGCAGCCGCAATCAAGGCGCTGTATGCGACCGGCTTCTATTCCGATGTTCGGCTCGAAGTTGAAAACGATGTGTTAATTGTGTTTTTGGTGGAACGCCCCGCCATTTCGCAAATCGATATCAACGGCGCCAAGGAATTCACCAAGGACAACCTGAAGGATGGCCTGAAGACGGCGGGGATTTCTGAAGCAAAAATATTCGATCGCTCGCTGCTGGATCGCGCCGAAAAAGAGATCAAGCGGCAATACACCAGCCGCGGATTTTATTCCGCCAAGGTCAGCACTACCGTGACACCGATCGAGCGCAATCGCATCTCACTCACATTCACCATTGACGAAGGTGAGGTCTCCAAGATTGTCGACATCAACATTATCGGTGCAACCGCTTTTTCCGAGTCGACGTTGCTTAAAGAGTTTGAACTGACGACCGGCGGCTGGTTTAGCTGGTTCACGAAAGATGACCAGTATTCCAAGCAAAAATTGTCCGGGGATCTTGAGAAACTGAAGTCTTACTACCTGAATCGCGGCTATCTTGAGTTCAATATCGAATCGACACAGGTTTCGATTACGCCCGACAAAGAGAAAATTTACATTACGGTAAATATCAATGAAGGCCCGGTTTACAAAATTACAGATATCAAGTTTCAGGGTGACCTGAAGATTACCGAAGCAGAAATGCGTTCGTTACTGTTGTTCAAATCAGGAGAGACTTTTTCCCGCCAGAAGATTGTCGATTCCGTTAAGCGGATCAGTGATCGTCTTGGCAACGATGGCTACTCATTCGCCAATATCAACCCGGTGCCAGAACCGGATCGCACCAACAAAACAGCATCCTTTACCATGTTCGTGGATCCTGGTCGGCGTGTGCATGTTCGGCGTATCAACGTGCAGGGCAACTCTCGCACGCGAGACGAGGTTGTCCGCCGCGAAATGCGCCAATTTGAATCGGCGTGGTACTCCAATGAAAAAATTGCCCGCTCCAAGGAACGTCTTGAGCGCACCAGTTTTTTTGAAGACATCACCGTAGAATCGCCCTCGGTTCCCGGCTCCAACGATCAGGTGGATTTGAACGTTACGGTGAAAGAGCGCAATACAGGAAGCCTGCAGTTCGGTGTTGGCTATTCAAGCTCGGAGAAACTGACCGTGAGTGCTTCGGTGTCGCAGGCCAATATTTTTGGTAGTGGCAATCAGCTTTCTTTCCGGATCAATAACAGCACCGTCAGCAAAGCCTATGAGGTTTCCTATCTCAATCCCTATTGGACTGCAGATGGTATCGCGAGGGGCTTTGATGTCTATCAGCGCGACTTGAATACCGCGAGCCTCAATACTGGCGCATACAATTCTGTCTCGACTGGTGTTGGCGTTCGGTTTGGTGTGCCCGTCACGGAGTACGATGGGATCAACTTCGGTGTGGGTATTGAACGTACAAAACTGGGGCTGGATGATTTCAGTCCGATCCGCTATATCGATTATGTAAACACGTTCGGCAGCAGAAGCGACACGTTGCGAGGATCGCTGGGGTTTTCACGCGATACCCGTGACAGCATCTACTTCCCGCGGAACGGATACTTGATTGAAGCCGGTCTGGAAGCCGGATTGCCTGGTGGCGATGTAAAATTTTATCGTTTCCAGAGCAAAGCACAGTACCTTCGCCCAATCTGGGGGCCCATCGTGCTGAATGTGAATGCCGAATTTGGTTACGCCAACGGCTACGGCGGCAAGCCTTTGCCTTTTTTCAAGAATTTTTACGCTGGCGGCGTGGATTCGGTACGCGGATTTGAGCAAAGCTCTTTAGGGCCAAAGGACATCAATGGCGAATTCGTCGGCGGCAACCGCCGTATCGTCGGCAATCTTGAGCTTCTCTTCCCGATGCCGGGTGTAAAGGGCGATAAATCAGTTCGCCTTTCAACGTTTATCGACGTGGGTAACGTATTCGCGCCCAACGAAAAGATCAAGTTCAGCGATCTGCGCAGTTCGGTTGGTTTTGCAGTGAGCTGGTTTTCGCCGGTCGGACCGTTGAAGTTCAGCTTGGCCAAACCGCTCAAACAGAAAGCGGATGACAAGGTCGAACGTTTCCAATTCTTGCTGGGTCGCGTATTCTGATGGTTGCGTTGCGCTTATTGCAGAGAGGTCAAAAATGACACATTCAATGCGCCTGATGGTTGTCTGTTTGGCGCTGGCAACATCGGCATCCGCCATGGCGCTTGACACTAAGGTTGGATTCGTAAATCGGGAGCGAATACTTCGCGAGGCTGCGCCAGCAAAGCGTGCACAGGTAAAACTCGAAAAAGAGTTCGCCAATCGGCAGGCTGAACTCAACAAGATGGAAAAGCAGGGCCGCGATCTGGAAGCTACGTTACAAAAAGAGGCGGTAACGCTGCCGGAGGCAGAGCGCGTCGCCAAGGAGCGCCAACTCGGGCAATTGACACGCGATTTTCAGCGCATGCAGCGGGAGTTTCGCGAGGACCTCAGTCTGCGACAGAGCGAGGAACTCGCCTCGCTTC
>JBDTPE010000264.1:0-4726 GCA_039932875.1 Betaproteobacteria bacterium
ACCGGCATCCTCAGTGGCGTTCCACCCGGCGTGCTATTGATCGACTCGTCAACTATCGACCCGCATACCGCGCGCGATGTGGCCATGGACGCACGCGCACACGGCAACAACATGGTCGATGCGCCGGTTTCGGGTGGCACAGGTGGCGCGGAAGCAGGGACTCTCACTTTCATGGTCGGCGGCGAGGTGGCCGACTTTGAAAAGGCCAAGCCGATTCTGCAATGCATGGGCCGCAATATCGTTCACTGCGGCGGCGCTGGCAACGGGCAGGTCGCCAAGATTTGCAACAACATGATGTTGGCCATCGAGATGATCGCTACCGCCGAAGGCATGGCGCTGGCAGCCAAACTTGGCATGGACCCGAAAATATTTGCCGGCATTGCCAATACATCGAGTGGACGCTGCTGGAGTTCGGATACGTACAACCCCTACCCCGGCGTGCTGGAGAATGTGCCCGCTTCTCGCGGCTACACCGGCGGCTTTGGTGCGGACCTGATGTTGAAGGATTTAACTCTGGTGACCGAAGCGGCGAAAGCAGCCAAGCAACCGGTGATGCTGGGTGCGGCAGCACAGCAGTTGTATCAGATGCATTCCGCGATGGGTAATGGCGCACTTGATTTTTCGAGCATTATCAAGCTGTATAAAAAGGACTGAGCAATGATCGAGCACGTCATAGAAGGCCATACCTGCATCATCACCATCGCTAATCCACCGGCCAATACCTGGACGCCGGAATCATTGAAGGCGATGAAAGCACTCACGGCCGAATTAAACGCCAACAAGAACGTGTACGCCGCCGTCATCACCGGGCAAGGAGAGAAATTCTTTTCTGCCGGCGCCGACCTGAAACGCTTTCAGGGTGACAAAGTCGCCGCGCGCGAATTCATCTCGAAGTTCGGTGAAGCGTTTGAAGCTTTCATGAATGCGCGCTTCGTCACGATTGCCGCCATCAACGGTTACGCGATGGGTGGCGGCCTTGAGTGTGCGTTGTCGTGCGACCTGCGTATCGCCGAGGCGCATGCGCAGATGGCATTGCCAGAGCCGGCAGTGGGCTTGCTGCCTGCTGGCTGCGGCACGCAGAATCTGCCCTGGCTGGTTGGCGAAGGCTGGGCCAAACGCATCATTTTGACCAATGAGCGGGTGAATGCAGAAACAGCGTTGCGTATCGGGCTGGTTGAAGAGGTGGTTGAAAAAGGCAATAGCCTGGAGGCCGCCAAGGCGATGGCTGAACGCGTGGCAGGGCTGTCGCCAAAGTCAGTGGAGTTCTGCAAGGGCCTCATTCACAACGCCCGCAATGGCGTGCCGCGCGGTGCGGGTCTGGCGCTGGAGCGCGAACGCTTCATGGATTTATTCGACTTCGAAGATCAAAAAGAGGGCGTGGCGGCGTTTCTGGAAAAACGTAAGCCGGAGTGGAAGAATTCATGATCTTACAGCGGCCTGAACATTTCGCAGCACGAAAATTCAGGCCGCTCTCCATTGGCGGAAAGCGTGAAGATTTGGGTTAGTGACGCATGCGTCGCGCCCGCAGAATGGGAGCCCGCTTGTCCGGCCAAGCTCTGCAAGAAGACCGACGGAGAAGCGGTGGCCGCAATGCATCTCTATTCGACCGAAGCGCAGTATGCTACCAAGGCACTGCCGGGAAATTCATCTTTCCCGTCGCGCTATCCTTTGGCCAGACAACTGCCACCTTGCCGCTCTGGTGTTGCCCCATTCGATGACTAAAAAACGGGTTGTCGCCCTTGTCATCAAACTTCACCCGACCGATCAACGTTTCCCGGTCGGACTTACGAAGCTCCGCTGGTAATCCGCCGGTTTTCAGTGTGCCTGCATCTGCGGCGCGCGCAATCGCTTCAAACAACAGCATCGATTGCACATAGCCGAATTGGCCCAGGTAATCGGGCTCCTTGTTAAAAATTTTCTTGTAGGTTTCGGCAAACTCCTTGCCTTCGGCGGTTTTGAATTCCGCTGGATAGGGCAGCAACGCGGTCCCGTAAACATTGGGCATCAAGTCGGGGAAATCCGACGCCATTTTCGCTGTGGCCAACGACCAGACACCGACCATCGCTTTCACGTCAGGCTTGAGCACTTTGGCGGCGCGGATGATGCCAACATAGTCATTTTCATAGCCGACCATGGCGATGATTTCCGATTTGTCTTGCAACTTCACTTTGTTGATGATGGGCTTGAAGTCAGTGATTGCGGGATCGAAAGAATGCGAGACCACTTTCACGCCCTTTGCCGTCAGAATTTTCGCCACATCTTTGGCGAGATCGGCTGGCGCTTCCTTGGTCGAGGTAATGATCGAAACTGATTTGGCGCCCATATCCGCAAACAACCCGACCATCGCGGTCGAATAACCTGTCGCGTTGTTAATTCGGAAGAATGTTTTGTAACCGCGTTGGGTCAAGCTGTCATCCACGCCGCCAGAGGTCATGTAAACGAGGCCAGCCTTGTTGGCTGCATCAGACGCAGGACCAATATTGTTCGAGCCATATCCGCCAGTAAACGCAACCACACCCTGCGACGCTAGTTTTTCAACAGCGGCCACCGCCTTGGCGGGTGAAGTCTCATTGTCGACAGTGATAAGTTTCACCTTGTGTTTGCCGTTGCGTCGATTGAACACATCGGCCGCCACTTCAATACCCTCTTTCATGCCCGTGCCTACGCGCGCGAGCGTACCAGTCAGCGGCACTTCGCTACCCACCAAAAACTCTTCTGAATAGGCCGGCGCGACACCGAATGCAACACCCGCAACAATAACCGCGGCAAGATTATTTCTGATATTTTTCATAGTCTCCTCCAGTATTTTTTTGATGATTTTCCGGCGATCTTGATTGCAATCCAAAATGCCGGAGCGCCAAACTTTGCCTACCCTAGTGCCGCTGCGCCATTTCCTTCAGCTTTTTCTTCAATATCTTGCCAGTTGCGGCAGCGGGCAATACCGGCATGATGATAATTTCGCTCGGACGCTTATACGGTGAAAGCAGGTCCGATACATACAGTCCAATCTCATCGCCTGTCGCCACCAGGCCGGGCTTAAGCTCGACGAAGGCAACGACTTCTTCGTTATCGGTAACACTGCGGCCCACAACCGCCGACTGGGATACCGCCGGGTGACTGTTCAGCACCGCCTCAACTTCCACAGGATACACGTTGAATCCTGAGCGGATGATCAGTTCCTTGGTGCGCCCCACGATGAACATGGCGCCGTCGGCGGCGATGGTCGCGATGTCTCCAGTATTGAGCCAGCCATCGCGAATGACTCTTGCCGTCGACTCCGGGTCACGGTAATAACCTTTCATCACGTTTGGGCCGTTCACCCAAAGCTCGCCAGGTTCACCAATACCCACATCAACTCCCTGACTGTTCACCGTTCGCACGCGGATACCAGGAATCACTTCACCAACGGAGCAGTCGCGGCGGGGCCGATCCAGACGCGTTTGACTGACCGTGGGACTGCTCTCGGTCAAGCCATAACCGTTGTGCAACGTCAGGCCCAGCCTTGCCTCCGCACGCGCCTTCAACGCGGGGTCAAGTGGTGAGCCGCCGGCATAGGTAAAGTGAAGTTTCGGCGCGCTGAATTTTTCATCCTCGGCGACGTGCTCGATGAGCTTGGCGTACATCGCCGGAACGCCCTGAAACACGGTGATACCGTCAATCATCAATGCATTTGCCGCCGCTGCTGCCGAAAAGCGCGCAGCCACTTGCAGGCACGCACCAGCCGACAAGGTCCCCAGCGTGACAGAAGCGAGACCATAGACGTGCGAAATGGGTAGCACACCGTAGGCACGATCTGAATTGGTTAGATGCCGCAGCTTCGCCGATACGGTCGCCACGTGCAACAAATTGTGATGGGTAAGCATCACGCCTTTGGGATTACCGGTGGTGCCGGTCGTATAGACCAGCGCGGCAACCTGCTCCGCGCCGCTTTTGCATACCGATTCCGGCTCGCAAGTCTCGCTCAACAAGCCGACCGAGATTTCTCCCAAACTGCCCCACAGCTGCCGCGTCGCCGATAAGCGGATTGCATGTATTTCCGCGTCGGCCGAAATGGTGTGGGTAAAGAGGGTCAGGCGGGCACCGCTATTTTCGGCAATGCCATCAATTTCACGAGCCGTGAGTCGTGCATTCGTCAACACCACCCAGGCATCCAGCTCTGCCACCGCGAACAGGATCGCAACGACTGCCATGCAGTTTTCATTGACGACTACCACACGGTCGCCTGGCCGCACGCCGCATAGACCAAGGTGATTTTTCGCTTCATCGATGGCGACTGCGAGTCGCCCGTAGGTCCACTCGGACTCACCATCCCGCAACGCCAATGCATCCGGTGTCTCAAGCGCCCAGCGTCGCGGTACTTCGCTGATGCGCTCGGGCAACAGGGCCAAATCTGGATCGGCCGACGCCCTCAATGCCATCAGTGTTTCGCAGCGCGAATCATGTTGCGGGCAATCACCAGTTGCTGAATCTGCGTGGTGCCTTCATAGATACGAAATAACCGAACGTCGCGATAAAAACGCTCGATAGCGTAATCCGAAACGTAGCCGGCGCCACCGTGAATTTGCACCGCGCGATCAGCCACACGCCCACACATTTCGGACGCGAACAATTTGCAGCACGAGGCTTCCGTAGCGACATCTTCGCCTGCATCGCGGCGTTTAGCGGCGTCCAGCACCATGCAGCGCGCGGCGTAGATCTCGGCTTTGCTGTCGGCAAGCATCGCCTG
>JBDTPE010000265.1:0-4724 GCA_039932875.1 Betaproteobacteria bacterium
ACGGCCTGCCGATAGACGTGATCCTGCACATCGCCCGCCGCAAACACGCCGGGTACGGAAGTGGCCGTCGCGTTTCCTTTCAGCCCGCTCTGCGTGACGATATAGCCGTTGACCATTTCCAGCTGACCCGCAAAGATGTCGGTGTTGGGCTTGTGGCCGATGGCGATAAAGCATCCGGTCAATTTCAATTCGCGCATTGCGTCGTCCACGGTGGACTTGAGCCGCACGCCAGTGACACCAGACTTGTCGCCCAGCACTTCATCGAGCGTGTGATTCCAGAGAATCGTTACCTTGCCTTCTTTTTCCTTGGCAAATAACCGGTCCTGAAGGATTTTCTCAGAGCGGAATTTGTCGCGACGATGTACCACCGTCACGTGACTGGCGATATTTGAAAGGTAAAGCGCCTCTTCGACCGCGGTATTGCCGCCGCCGACCACGCAAACGTCCTGGCCTTTATAGAAAAAACCATCGCAAGTCGCGCACCCGGATACGCCTTTGCCCATAAAGGCTTCTTCCGATGGCAGGCCTAGATATTGCGCGGACGCCCCGGTGGAGATGATGAGTGCATCACAGGAGTAGGTGGCCGAATCACCGGTCAATAGTAATGGTCGCTGCTTGAAGTCGACGGTGTGGATGTGATCAAAAATGATCTTGGTGTTGAAACGCTCGGCGTGTTCCAGGAATCGCGCCATCAAGTCAGGACCTTGCAGGCCCTCGATGTCTGCGGGCCAGTTTTCGACCTCGGTGGTTGTCATCAGTTGGCCGCCCTGCGCCATCCCGGTAATCAGTACCGGTTTCAGATTGGCGCGTGCAGCGTAGATGGCAGCGGTATAGCCGGCTGGACCGGAACCGAGAATAAGGAGGCGATGGTGTTGAATAGACATGCTTTTCTCTCTGAAATTGTCGCCGGGAATGGGATATTTTAACCGAGCGACATGTTGAGCCCATATAGATGTGGGAAAAGCGGCCAAATTCAATTGGTTCAATTGGTATCGGCGTGCCGAAGCGAACGATGTACAAAATAATCACATCGCACAACTGTGAGAAACTAGCGCAAACTCAAGCAAATAGGCGCTTCAAGGTTCCCTCAAGAACGCGCAAAAATACTGGCAGGAGGCACGATGTTACGTTCGATCCCATTATTCAAAGACCTGACAGACTCAGATTTGGCCTTGATCGGTGACCTTGCGATTGAGAAGCCGGTGCCCAAGGGTACGGTCATGTTTACCGAGGGCCAGGACGGCGATTCGCTCTACCTGATTGAAACGGGTCGTGTAAAGGTATTTATTGGCGACGAGGATGGGCGCGAGATTATTCTCAAGATCCTTGGTCCGGGAGATTTTTTCGGTGAGATGGCGCTGATCGACAAGCAGCCGCGCTCCGCTTCCGTGTCTACGCTTGAGTCATCCACATTTCGAATCTTGTCGCACCAGGCGTTTGAAATGTGCATCGAAAAAGCGCCGCGTATCGCTGCACTCGTCATGCAGGCGCTGGCCAAGCGCCTTCGCGACGCTGATCGGAAAATTTCCACACTGGCCCTGATGGATGTTTACGGCAGGGTTGCCAATACGTTGCTGGAGCTGGCCATCGTCAACAATGGAAAGCTGGTGGTAGGGGAGAAACTTTCCCAACAAGACATCGCCAATATGGTTGGGGCCTCGCGGGAGATGGTCAATCGGATTCTGAAAGACCTGACGGAACGCGGCTATATTTCGGTGGAATCCAAAACCATCACCATTCACGACGACAAATTGCCGCCATCGTTTTGACGCCATCACCGCGGCGTTGCACTGTTTTTGCAGTGCCGGAGAGCTTGGGCAGCGGCTATAATTCGGCACGATGAGCGCCAGCGACCCGAACGAAATATTTGACCCCACCGAACCACCGCCACGTGCGGTTACGCCTCAATCCACACGCCTTTCACGCCTGATGCGGGAAGCCGGCTGGATAATTTTCCTGGCGTTGGCTGCCTATCTGGTGCTGATATTTGCGACGCACAATCCGAGCGATCCGGGCTATTTTTATAGTGGCAAAGGCGGGGCTATTGTCAATAAGGGCGGGGTGGCGGGCGCCTGGATTTCCGACTTGTTCTTTGGCCTGTTCGGTTTGTCAGCCTGGTGGTGGGTGGCTTTAGCCGGTTTCGCTGTGATGCGTCTGTTTCACCGTGTCGAAACCTGGAGCGTTTTTGATCGGCGCAATCTTGCCAGCGCACTTGCCGGTTTCTGCATTTTACTGGTGGCCTCCAGCACGCTGGAATCGCTACGCCTTTATTCGCTCAAGGGCGATCTACCCAATGGTGCAGGCGGCGTCATCGGCGGACTGCTTTCCGGCTTGGTGGAAACCGCCTTTGGTTTCGCTGGCAGTACCGTGCTGCTGCTTGCTATTTGTGCCGGTGCGTTTAGCGTTTTCAGCGGACTCTCCTGGATCAAGCTTGCCGAGAAAATCGGTACTGGCGTCGAATGGCTGTTTCTGACATCTAAAGCAAAAATGGAAGCGCGGCGTGACCGCGTCGTTGGCGATCAGGCCGTCGTCGAGCGAGAAGAAAAAGTGGTGGAGATGAAGCGGATGATTGAAGATCATCCGCCGATACGGATTGAGCCGACAGTCACGGAAATTCCGCAGTCGGACCGGATGAGAAAGGAGAAGCAAGCACCGCTGTTTTCGGATTTGCCCGATTCTCCGTTGCCACCGATTGCGCTGCTGGATCCGCCCGAAGCAAGCATCGAGCGGCCGACCAACGAAACCCTTGAATTCACCTCGCGATTGATCGAACGCAAGTTGATGGATTTCAATGTGCTGGCCAAAGTCGTTGCCGCGCATCCAGGGCCTGTCATTACGCGCTACGAAATCGAGCCTGCAGTCGGCGTCAAGGGATCGCAAATCGTCAATCTCTCCCGAGACCTTGCGCGCGCACTATCGGTGACGTCGATTCGCGTCGTCGAAACGATTCCTGGCACGTCGCATATGGGCCTGGAGATTCCAAATCCGAAGCGCGAGATCGTGCGACTGTCCGAAATCCTCGGTTCCGCCGTCTATGGCGACATGGCGTCAAAACTCGCCATCGCCATGGGTAAGGATATCGCTGGACGCCCGGTCGTGACCGACCTGGCCAAGATGCCGCATGTGCTGGTGGCTGGCACCACTGGGTCTGGCAAGTCGGTCGCGATCAACGCGATGATTCTGTCGCTGCTCTACAAAGCAACCGCCAATGAGGTTCGTCTGATCCTGATCGACCCCAAGATGCTGGAACTTTCGGTTTACGAAAGCATTCCGCATCTGCTGGCACCCGTGGTGACCGACATGAAGCACGCCGCCTACGCGCTCAACTGGTGTGTGGCCGAAATGGATCGACGCTACAAGTTGATGAGCGCCGTCGGCGTACGCAATCTCGCCGGCTACAACACCAAAGTACGCGAGGCGAAAGAGAAGGGCTCGCCACTGCCGCACCCGTTTTCGTTGACGCCGGATGCACCGGAGCCGCTGGAAGCGCTGCCGTTAATTGTCGTTGTGATCGACGAATTGGCCGACATGATGATGGTCGTAGGCAAAAAGGTGGAGGAGCTGATTGCACGGCTCGCGCAAAAGGCGCGTGCCTCGGGCATTCACCTTGTCCTCGCCACCCAGCGTCCGAGCGTTGATGTGATTACCGGTCTGATCAAGGCAAACGTGCCGACACGCGTGGCGTTCCAAGTCTCCTCTAAAATTGATTCGCGCACCATCCTGGACCAGCAGGGCGCGGAAGCCTTGCTCGGGCAGGGCGACATGCTTTACCTGCCGCCGGGTTCGGGAATGCCGCAGCGGGTACATGGCGCGTTTGTCGGTGATGCTGAAGTCCATCGCGTCGTTGAATACCTTAAACGGCAGGGCGAACCGCAGTACATCGAAGGCATTTTGGATGCGCCCGAGGAAGCCATGTTGGAGAACATTGGCGGCGCTGGCAACGGCGGGGCTGGTGGCGAGCAGGACACGCTCTACGATCAGGCGGTGCAGGTGGTACTGCAAAACAAGCGTGCGTCGATTTCACTGGTGCAACGCCACTTGCGCATCGGTTACAACCGCGCCGCGCGGTTGCTGGAAGACATGGAAAAGGCCGGACTGGTGTCGAGCATGCAATCCAACGGCAATCGCGAAATCATCGCACCAAACAGAGATATTGAGAGCTAGATGTCAAAGCCCCTGCGTTTTTTCGTTACCTTTTTGTTATTCGTCTTTGGCTATACGGGCGCAGTTCGTGCCGGTGCGATTGGTGACTTCCAGACGTTCACTTCATCCACACAGTCTGCTCGTGCAAGTTTTGAGCAACTCGTGTTCGACGCCAAAGGAAAACAGATCCAGCGCAACACCGGCACGCTCGCCTTTGTTCGCCCAGGAAAATTTCGTTTTGAATATTTGAAGCCCGCTCAAGTCATCGTCGGCGACGGAAAAAAAGTTTTGTTTTTTGATCAGGACTTGAATCAGGTCACGGTCAAAAAATTTGAGCAGGCTTTTTCCAGTACGCCCGCTGCGTTGTTGGCAGGCAAGGGAGATATCGACAATGCCTTTACACTGGTGGCGTCCGGGGAATCGGAAAACCTGAGCTGGCTGGACGCGGTACCGCGTCAGAAGGATGCGGGCATCGACAAATTCCGGCTCGGTTTTGCCAACGGGCAATTGGCTGCGATGGAATTGAACGATGCGTTCGGCAATCGCACGCGTCTGAATTTTTCGAAGTTCGAGCGCAACCC
>JBDTPE010000266.1:0-4691 GCA_039932875.1 Betaproteobacteria bacterium
TCGAGTTGAGGTTAGCAATCACCGATTGGCCATTGTTCGGGTCGTTGTACGCCGCGGGGCTGATTCGACGACCGTTGATCAGGGTGAGTGTTGCCGCGGAGCCGAGGCCACGTAGTGCGACGGTGGCCGAACCGGCGGCAAATCCGTTCCCGGTGCTGACATCGGTGAGTGCGCCACCGGAGGAAAACGAGAGATTATTCAGCAACTCCTGCACTGTGGTTGCACCGCTCCGGCGGATTTCTTCCGACGTGATCACCGTGATCGGCGAGGCCGTTTCAGCGTCTACACGCTTGATGTTCGAGCCCGTCACCTCGACCTTTTCCACTTGTTGCGGTGCGGGTGATTGTGCCATTGCTGCAAATGTGGAAGCACCCAGTGTGGCTGCGATCAAGCGACTTAGTATTTTTTCTCTCAACTGCATTTTGATTTCCTCTAATGAAAAAGTTTTCTTGGGCAAATTCAAGGCACGAGTAGAAAACGCCGTTCTACACGCGCCATGGTTAGTGTCGGGATGTTCAGAACTTCAATTGCATTTGCACCAAAATACGGCGACCGATGACGTCATAAGTCGATGGATCGGTACCGGACTGCACGTTCGGCGTGTAGGTGCGCGGCTTCTGGTCGAGTGCGTTTTGCAGACCGAGGCGGATAGTCATGAACTTGGCGTAAGTCCAGTTCATCCCGAGGTCCCAATAGGTTGTGGACGGAACGCCACCGAAAGGTTCGCCGGGGAACAGGATACTCATGCGGTTATCCATCTTGTCGATGAAGCGCGCGCGCGCATCGAAGGCAAAGTCACCCCAGGTATAACGCGCAGTGACATTGGCTTTGATCTTCGGAAACGCCTGTCCGAGACCGGCACCAAAGAACGGCAGGGTGCCTGCGAACTCATTGGTTGGAAAGCTCTTCACGGTCTGCGTCTTGAACGACAACAGGTAATTCAACTGCAACGACAAATCCAGCTTGCCCGGGCCGAGTCGGCTACCCCAGTTTACTTGCGTGTCTATGCCCTGAGTCTTGATGATGCCCCCGTTGATGGTCTGGAAAGCGCCAGACGCTGTCGTCAGGTCCGACACACCAAGGATGTCGTTAGCCCGGAACAGTGCGGCGCAGCTGGCGAAATTTGGGCTGTACGAACGGTTGTTTCCGTAGTAGTTGTAGCAGTCGGCGATGTACTCGTTGGTGTCCGCTACCGTGATCGCGTCCTTTACAGTGATCTGGTAGAAGTCGATAGAGGTGCGGATGCCCTGAAGCAGCCCGCTGACCTTCGGCGCCCACACCAGTCCCAGCGTGTAACTGGTACCTGTTTCTGGTTTGAGGTTCGGATTGCCAATCAGGTCAATCGTCGCCTGCGTGCCTGGCGTTTGCACGTGAGTGGTAACCGCCCCACCGAGACCACCCGCCTGACCGGCATCGCGACACAGCGTAGCGAGTTGCGCCGCACTGCCACCCGTGGTGCGAGCTACGCTAGTCACCGAGCAAGGATCGAAGATTTGCGGTGCGCTGCTGCCACCGTCAAACAACTCACCAAAGTTCGGCGCACGCACTGATTGCTGCGCCGAGCCGCGCGCGCGAACCGTGTCACTTGGCTCCCAACTGAAATCGATCGCCCAGGCATTGCTACGCTGCTTCGGGCTTTCCAAGGCGGTAATCTCGTTGCGCGATTGGCTGGCCGAGCTGCGGTAGGCGAGGTGCAGATCGAGCGATCGCGCGAACGGATGATCCTTCAGCAAAGGTATGGATGCCTCTCCGAACAAGTCGCGGAAATTGTTGCTGCCGCCAGCAGGGGATTGCACGCTGAATCCGGAGATTGCGCCGGCCGCTGAGCCGGGGTCGAAATCATATTTAAAATTGCGCAGTTCCGCGCCGAACACCAGGCTAACTGGGCCATTGGCCGTTTGCATCGCTTCGCCGGAAACGTAAGCCTGGCCAATGGTCTGAGTGAATTCAGTGGCGAGTTTTCCGCTGACGCTCAGATAGGCCTGACAAGCTGGCGAAAGAGTCTGCCGACCGAAAGGGTTGACGCCACCGGCGCACAGCGATACGCCGCCATCGGGTGCGGCAAGCGCAGTCAACAGGCGATTGGTGTCGATGTTGTTTGCCTGGGCATTGACGATTTTGGTTCGACCCTCGGAAACGTGCGCATCCCACTTCCAACTCTCGAACGGCAATGGACCTCTTGCGCCACCGGCATATTGGGTCACCGTGTTTTCGTAGTTGGCGAGGCGCAGGCCGGTGCTTAGAACGCGCCAGCGCATCAGAAATGGTTCTGTCGCGCCGCTACCGATAATGCGCGGGTCGTCTCCGGTGCGTGAATTCAACAGCGTCCGCAAATCCGCGGGAATGAAGGGGTTGGTTGCCGGGACAATCAACTGCGTGCCGATGTTTTGTCCCGGAGTTATCAGTGCACTAGACCCCTGCGACGAGGTAGCGCTAGCGACAGAAGCAACAGTCACCGTGGAGACCGGCGTCGGTGCCAGTGCGGTCGCCGAGGTGTAGAGCGTATTGGAGAAGTTGGAAAACACTTCGATTTCGTTGGCAAATTTGTAATCCATCTTTGCCATCACCGATTTGCGTTCCAACGGCAACACTAAAATATTTACGGCGTCGAAATTGTAGGAATAGACGTCCGGGAACAAACGCGTATTCACGGCTGAGTCAATCGGGTAGCGGAAATTCAAAACATTGCGAGCTGAATTGAAAATGCCGGGATAAAACAACGTTCCGTCGGAATTGAAACTCTGGGCAGAACTGTTCGGTACGGTGCCTGCTGCCGCCCCGCCATATGACGACTGACCATAAAGCGCGTTGACTGCCGCTTGCGAGGGCAGATTCGTACCGCTCGGACGATAGGTGCCTTCCGGAAAAAACGACGTAGTCGCCGTTGCTACTGAAGCGAAATCGCGTTGCTTCTTGATCAGCCCCTGACGCTCGGCATACTCAAAGCCAACGACCGCATTACCGCGATTGTTGGCGAAGTTGCCACCCATCACTACCGATAAATTGCGTTCGCGCGCATCGCGCTGTTTCTCAGCGTTAGTCCAGCTACCGCGGATGTCCAGGCCCTCAAAGCGACGCTTGAGTTTGATATTCACTACACCAGCGACCGCATCAGCTCCATACACAGCGCCAGCACCACCCGAAATAATTTCGATGCTCTCTACCAGCGCCAGCGGAATGGTGTTGAGATCAACTGTCTGATTGGATGCCGACACCATTGGGCGGCGGCCATCGATCAACACCAGATTGCGATTGGAACCGAGGCCGCGTAAATCAATGTTGGCCTGACCGCCATTGGGCGGGTTGTTTGAGGTCGTTGTTCCGGCTGGGTTGACTTGCGGCAGGGAATTCAGAAACGTTTCGATCGTGATATCGCCCTGTTTGGAAAGCTCCTCCGACGTAATGGTGATGATTGGACTATTCGATTCGAAATCCTGTTTGACTACGCGCGAACCGGTCACCTCGATTCTGTCGACTTTTTCTGCTTTCGGCGCATTGGGTGTGGCGGGTTGCTGTGCGTAAGCCGATTGCGCAGCTAACAATGAAATGGCTACGCTTGTCGCAATGATGCTGTGTCTGGATGCAAATGCTGGGCCTTTCTGGTTTTTCTCGCGCATGAAACTCTCCATATTGTGGTCGGTCGATGGACATTCGCCCGAGGCGCTGTAAGTCAACGCGGCGGCGGTTTTTGACAAGTCCGCATCATCTGCGGATGCACTGCGACGTATTGCACCGATAGATTTGCATTTGTGACGGGCTGCGTCCTCGTGTGCCAGTTAGCGACAATTGGTAAAAAAGGTCGCGAAAAATGGCGATGGTTGTCGCGATTGCGGTGAGTTTGGCGACGGCCACGACAATCGTGTGGCGTTGGGTGAGCCGCTGGGTCGCGCAGTTGTTGCGCACTTGCAACACTTGGATTTAGTGTTGTGTGCGAACGCAAGCGGCAAGTTTTACTTTCGAGCCACTGAGTGTGGCGAGAGATTGCTGATCGCCACAACCAAGCAATGGCGCGGCATTTCAGGCAGTTTCGGCCCAGTGAAGGCCGTGTTTATTGGTGGTTGACGATGCGCTTCGCAGAGTCGATCAGTAAGTGCGTCGCCGAGGTTAGCCAGTCGACTGAGTGGTTGCCAGTCTGTACTTGCATGCGATTTTCCGGTGTCAGGATATGGTCACTGACCCGCGCGACTCAACGCGTTATTGCGAAATAACACCCCCACCGAGACAAATGTCGCCGTCATACACCACGGCGGATTGGCCAGGTGTCACCGCCCATTGCGGATGTTCAAAGCTGAGAGAGAATTCGGCTGTAGACGAAGTCTCGCGCGGAAGCAAACGGCAATGGGCATCGGCTTGCCGATAGCGTGTTTTGGCGGCCAACATTTCAGTGGTTGGCATCTCTCCGCTGATCCAAGACGCGTCCTGTGCCCGAAGTGCGTGTCTTAGTAACGCGGGGTGCTCGTGACCCTGCACGACAACCAACTCGTTGCGATCCATGCGTTTATCGGCGACGAACCATGGTTCTCCCGCACCGTCGCGCGTGCCGCCTATGCCGAGGCCTTGACGCTGTCCAATCGTGTAGTACATCAGGCCCTGATGTCGGCCGACATGCTTTCCCTCAAGCGTTACCATTTCACCGGGTTTGCGCGGCAGGTAGCGTTCCAGAAACTCGCGAAACGGTCGCTCGCCGATAA
>JBDTPE010000267.1:0-4690 GCA_039932875.1 Betaproteobacteria bacterium
CAGACAGATCGCTTTGAGTTCATCCACCGTTTCGAGCTTGCTCCAGACCATCCACAGCTGAATCGCGAGGGCGACGATGAGCAGCACATCGTAGCGCGGTATCCCCAGAATGCCGGTACGGGGTGTCGCGAAAACGGCCATGAAGAATAATCCGGCAAACAGGCACGCGCGCGCTTCCTTGACGCCGAAATAAAGGAATTCGACGGCAAGGCGGAAACGATGCGCTGCCCAGCGTCCCGCTGGCGGCCCGTGGAGAGCGCTTTCGAGGGAGTGCAATTGCATATGGTTGGCTGTGCGCCAGGGCGCGATAAAGCTACCGCAAAAGCTTGACAGGCAATAGTGGCGATTTAAGGGCGGCGGTTTTGAGACGCCGTTTGTTCAGTGCATCGCAAATACGTCGAAGTGCTTGTGGCCATCGCCACGCATTCGCGGACCGTTGCTAGAAGGTACGGCTGGTAACAGACAAGCACTGATGAAGTGCGACTCACCAAAATGAGCGCTTGACCTTGGCGGTTGAAGCGTTGCTTCGTCGCCTCGACATTAAACTTCTCGAAATCTGCGCTAAATACTTAAATTTGCACCTGTGTTCCCAATTCAATCACCCGGTTGGACGGAATGCGATAGTAGTCCGATGCCTTGGCAGCCAAGTGCGACATCCAGATAAAAAGATGACCGCGCCAACGTGCAAAGCCCTTGCACTGTCCCAACACCAGGGTCTCTCGGTTCAGGAAGAATGACGTCTGCATTAAATCGAAGACTAGACACTGCTGTTTGCAGTCCTCGAGCAGCTCGGGAACGTCTGGCGTTTCTTTGAAGCCATAGTGCGCGCGAATCCGCCAAAAGCCGTGGCCGAGGTCGTCAATCCAGATGTAGTCCTCCTTCGGAACCGTCGGAATATCTTCAACAATAATCGTGAGCATTACTACACGCTCATGCACTACTTGATTGTGCTTCATATTGTGCAACAGCGCATTCGGCACTGTATCCGGGTTCGTGGTCATGAAAACGGCGGTGTTGGGAACGCGAACTGGTGACGACGCAGAAAGGTCTGCGAGGAAATCCTTCATGGGCATGCTTCCTTCGCTGTTGCGTTCTAGGACCCGCTGGCGTCCACGCTTCCAGGTGGTCATCAGCGTAAACATCACCGTTCCCATGGCCAGTGGAAACCAACCGCCTTCGACCAACTTGACTGAGCTCGCGGAGAAAAACGCCACATCGATCACCAGGAAAAAGCCGGTTGAAAACAGACAAAGAAACAGGTTGTATTGCCAACCGTAACGTACGACAAAAAATGTGAGCACGGTCGTGATCAGCATCGTCCCGGAAACCGCAAGGCCATAGGCAAAGGTCAAGCTTGTCGAGGAGCCAAAACCGATCGCTGCGGCCAGCACGCCAACCAACAAGATCCAATTCACTACAGGCATGTAGATTTGGCCGATCTCCTTTGCCGAAGTTTGCACTACCTTGCTACGCGGCAGGAAGCCGAGCTGTATCGCCTGTCGCGTAATCGAGTAGGTGCCGGAAATCACGGCCTGCGAGGCGATCGCCGCTGCTACCGTAGAGAGCGCAACAATCGGGTATAGCGCCCAGCTCGGAAACATCAGAAAAAACGGGTTCACCAGCGCTTTTGGGTCGGCAATGAGTAACGCCCCCTGACCAAAGTAATTGAGGACAAGAGCGGGAAAGGCGCACAGGAACCAGGCCAGACGAATTGGCTGTTTGCCAAAATGACCCATGTCTGCATATAGCGCTTCTGCACCCGTGACCGCCAGGAAAACCGCGCCCAGTACGACGAACGACGCAAAACCGTGCTGCGTCAGAAAGTACCAGGCATGCATCGGGTTCAGGGCAAGAATGACGTCCAGGTTTGCGGCAATATTCACTGCGCCTGAAATGCCCAAGGTGGCAAACCACAGTAGCATGACCGGTCCAAACATGGCGCCAACTATAGCTGTGCCTTTGTGCTGTACGACAAACAGCACAATGATCACGACCACCGATAGCGGCACGACATGGGGCCTGAGCAGCGGTGTGGCGATCTCCAGTCCCTCCATGGCGCCCAGCACCGTGACCGCCGGCGTGATCACACTGTCCCCGTAGAATAGCGCCGCGCCAAACACACCTAATAGCATCAACGGCCCGCGCCACTGAGGATGTTGTTTGACCGACGTGGCAGCAAGAGCGAGCAAGGCCATGATGCCGCCTTCGCGATCGTTGTCGGCACGCATGATAAGCACCACGTATTTGAACGACACCACGACCATTAACGACCAAAACAGCGCTGACAAACCGCCCAAGATGTTCTCGGTGGTAAAAGGGATACCAAATGACGGGTCGAAGATGGCCTTGATCGTGTAGAGCGGACTGGTACCAATGTCGCCATAAACCACGCCGAGCGCGGCGATCGCGAGAAGTGCGGACTGCCGGCGCGATGGGGTAGTCGAATTCATGACGGTCTCGTGAAGAAAGGAGGTCGTATTCTAGGTTCGCGCAAACACACCACGCCGACGCAGCGCGCAATTTTACAAGTTCTTTACACACTATCGGTTATCCAGAAACGGCATACTTGCGTCATGGCAATACCCGAAGTCGTCGCCCGCGTAGCTCCTGTTCCCGGGCATCACCAGCATTTCATCGGATTGCATCCATGGTGGGGATATGCTTGGGCGTTGGGCGCCGCGGCAGGCACCACAATCGTTTGCTCGCCCCTCAGTCAACACATCGATCTCGCCAACATCGTCATGCTGTATTTGTTGGGCGTGGTTGCTATCGCCTTTCGCTTTGGCAGGGGGCCCGCTACGGCAGCGGCTGTTACAAACGTTGCGGCCATGGATTTCTTTCTGGTGCCGCCGCGGTTCTCTTTTGCGGTGGCCGATGCACAATACCTGCTCACATTTGTCGTGATGCTCGTGACCGGATTGCTGATCTCCCATCTCGCCGCCAAGTTGAAACAGCAGGCCGAAGTGGCGACGTCACGCGAACAACGGTCGCACGATTTGTATGAATTGGCGCGTATGCTGTCGGGGACCCTGCTCGATGAACAGATCATCGATGCTGCGGAGAGCTTTTTCGAGCGTAGTTTCAGCGCCAAGGTCATCCTGATGCTGCGGGATCGTGCCGGCCAACTGTCGATTCCAGCCTCTGTCGGGCCTCAATCCATTACCGATGAAGACATTGCGCTGGCTGAGCGCGCGTTTGCTGGCGGGGCAATGCCGAATACACTTGCCACGGAACACTTCCTCTATGTTCCCCTGCAGGCGCCAATGCGGGTACGCGGTGTCATGCTGGTTTCGCCGGCGCATAGCGCAACGTTCGAGAATGCCGATCAACGCCTTCAACTTGAGACTGTGGCTGTGTTGATCGTTATTGTAATTGAGCGCGTGCACTTCGTCACCGTCGCGCGTGAGGCCACGGTGCAAATGGAAGGCGAACGCCTGCGCAACACGTTGTTGGCGGCGCTGTCGCATGATTTGCGCACGCCACTCACCGCCATTCTGGGCTCAGCTGAATTGTTGCAAATAGGCGCGCCAACCTTAGGCCCGGACCACGCGGCCTTGGTCAATGCGATCCGGGACCAGGCAAGGCGCACTAGCGAGCTCGTGGAAAATATCCTGGACATGGCGCGACTCGAGTCTGGTACCTTGCGCCTGCGCCGAGAATGGCAATCGCTGGAAGAAATCGTCGGCTCGGCCATCAAGGCACGCGCGCCTGCTCTTTCGGCTCACACGGTTCTGGTGGCGATGCCGCCCGACCTGCCGCTGGTCGAGTGTGACGCCACACTGATTGAGCGGATATTCGTAAATTTGCTCGAAAACGCCGCCAAATACACCCGGCCTGGCAGCATTATTCGCATCAGTGCACAAGTCAATGTGGCCGAAATGCGCGTCTGCGTCGCAGACGATGGTACGGGTATCCCGCGCGGGCAGGAGTCAGAGATTTTCGGAAAATTCACCCGCGCAAATCCTGGGGCGAACGTGCCCGGTTTGGGGCTTGGCCTTGCCATCTGCAGCGCAGTTATCGAGGCTCACGGTGGCTGCATCTGGGCGAAGAACTTGCCACAAGGCGGCGCTGAATTCACGTTCACACTTCCGCGCGGTAGCCCCCCCGCAATGGAAGTGGACCCGTCGGAGAGCGCATGATCAATGTGCTGATTGTCGAAGACGAGCGGGAGATCCGGCGCTTTGTTCACCATGCGCTATCTTCGGAGGGTATGCAGGTGTTTGAAGCAGGCACGAGAGAGCGCGGTGCTATTGAGGCGGGCATGCGTAAGCCCGACCTGGTCATTGTGGACCTGGGCCTGCCCGATGGGGACGGGACCGACCTGATCAGGGACCTTCGCACCTGGAGCCAAGTGCCGGTGTTGGTACTGTCTGCTCGGGGCGACGAAGCACAAAAAGTCGCCGCCCTGGATGCGGGTGCCGACGACTATCTCACCAAGCCGTTCGGTGTGAGCGAAATGCTCGCGAGAGTACGCGCGTTGCTGCGCCGGTCGTTACGCAGCGCACAAGATACAAGGATGTTGGTGTTGGGCGACGTCGAAGTGGATCTACTTGGGCGCTCCGTGACCAAGCACGGTGAGGCGGTGCATCTAACGCCCATCGAATTTCGACTACTTACCTGCCTCGCCGCCAATTCGGGGCGGGTGATGACTTATCGACAACTGGTTTGCGAGATTTGGGGGCCTAGCTAT
>JBDTPE010000268.1:0-4676 GCA_039932875.1 Betaproteobacteria bacterium
TGTGTTGCGCCGGTAACAGGTCATGCAAGATTTTTTGGGCGCGCTTAAGCATGTCAATTCGAGGATACGGTAGCTCCAACCAAAAAGCTCATGAAACAGTGAAACGGAAAGTCTAGATCGCTATGCTCGCAGAGATCGTCGGACAATTCACCTTGCTGGCTGTCGTTGCCGTCGCCACCTTTGTAATGTCGGACGAAGGTTTTGGATACGTTGTGGCTGCATTCAGCTACTGCGTTCTCGCTTTGACGGCCCATCATTTTTGGCACCTAAAGGACGCTCCTGTTACGCCACTCCAATGGCTGTTGCTTCTTTGCGGCATCCCAATTGCGGGTGGGGTTCTTTTCTTTTTTGAGGCGTTAATTGGCCAACTATTAAATCCCGCTATGGGGTTCGTTGAGGGGGCGCTACATACCGGCGCGTTTGGCGGTGCACTGACAGCGATTGCAACAGTTGGAATGAGCGCAGTCAGCTTAGCGGGACTCGCTCGTAGCTTTTTTGTCGTAACTGTGACGAGTCAAACCGATGGTGACAACAGCCAGAACGTATAACCATAGAACTAAGTGGCGGTCATATGCGCCGCTGTTACTATCAGAGCTGGCTTTACCACCAGCTGGACCCCAAAACGTGACTGTCTCCTATGGGTCGATTTGCGACATTCGCTGCGTCGGCAGAGAATTGCAATCAAATGAGTTTGCGGACAAAGAGTTCAACTCCTGATGGGTAAATCTATTTCGATTGGTCGTGTAGGAAAGCTGTTGGTTTTCATCGCGCTTTGCACGATTGTGGGGGGATATGCTTTTTCCTTAAATGAACAACGACAGACTGAACGTCAAAAGATGGTTATTCAACAAGTCGTTGCGGCGACCTTTGACCACACGGCGAACCCTGAAGTTGTGGTGGATGATCCGCACGGACTGGTCGCAGACTGCGGGCCATCTCCACGAGTCCAATTTGAATATGGCTCTGCGTTAAAACACAGATTTGACTATAGAGTAATCTGCAACACGAAATGGGACCCATATGTTGTTGTGCGTACAAGTGACGACGGAAGGCACGCAGTGTATGTTCAATCACCTCCTGCAAACATGAGCCCAAAAGCCATGCCCTTATGAAACTGAGGTCGGTATGGGGTTTTAGCGTCTGTAACGCGTGCAATCTCATTGAATTAGTGCTTTCCGCAAACATAATTGGAACGTTGGCTCGACCGTCGTCTATGGGTCGGTTGCCGCCAATTAGGAGTGCCTGCTGGTCTGAGCCTGTAAATCCTTAAGGCGGTATCGAGAGCCGCGTCGAAAGGGAGGGCTTGCGTTCTGGACTAGGCGTGTGTATTGTAGTACCAATACACAAATACACGCCATAATGGTAACGAAACCTCCGCCTTCTGCCACCGCGCTGTTTTCTGTCTCGATCGGATCCAGTGATCCAATCTACAAGCAGCTGGTAGATCAAGTGCGCCGTCTGGTCGCGGGCGGCCAACTGGCCGCTGGCGATGAACTTCCATCCGTACGAGACGTGGCTCGTGCACTGGTCGTCAACCCCATGACTGTCTCGAAAGCCTACAGCCAGTTGGAAACTGCGGGCGTTCTTGAGCGCCGGCGGGGCATCGGCATGGCGGTCGCCGCGCAACATTCCCATGCCAAGAAGAAAGCCGATCGAATAGATCTCTTGCGCCCCACTTTGGAACGAGCCGCGACAGAATCTGCCCAGCTGGAAATTGATACCCAGTCAGCACTTGACCTCTTTGAAAAGATATTGAAAGCGAAGAAATGAGCCAGCCGATCCTTGAAATGAAATCCGTATGCAAGAGCTACACGGGAAAAAGCGCTCTCAATGGCATCGATCTCTCCCTGACCAGCGGCCAAGTAATCGGAATTCTCGGTCGCAACGGTGCCGGCAAATCGACGATGCTGGAATGTGCGCTCGGCTTGCGGGAGATTGACGCTGGTCAGATCAAGCTGTTTGGCGAATCTCCGGCTGCGCTAAGCGAAGCTAGCCGGGCGCGCATTGGGTATGTTCCGCAGCAGAACGATTTGTTCGAGTGGCTCACCGCCAAGCAAATGCTGGCCTATTTCAGGGCGTTTTATACCCACTGGAACGACTCAAAAGTGGCCGCACTCATGGACCGCTGGTCGATTCCGGGAGATCGCGTCATTGCCAAGCTCTCCGGTGGCGAGAAGCAGCGGTTGGCCATCATCCGCGCTCTCGGGCACGACCCGCAATTGCTGATACTCGATGAACCGGTGGCCAGTCTCGATCCTGCCGGCCGGCGCGATTTTCTGCGGGAACTCATTGAACGCACTATCGAGCAGGAAACCACGGTCGTGTTTTCGACACACATTCTCTCAGACCTGGAGCGAGTGGCGCTTGAGGTCGCGATAATGAAAGACGGCAAGATTGCGCTGCAGCAGCCGCTCGATACCCTTGCGGAGTGCGCTCGTCGATTGATCGGGCCTACCACAGTAATGAATGCACAGCACTTTGTAGGCGAATTGTCCCGCACTGAAGATGCTGCAGGGCATGTCAATGTCGTCGTCATCGTCGGCAATCATGACAGTGGGCAACTGGAACAGCTGCAGGCGCAGGGTGTAATCGTCGAACCGGTCGGGCTGGAAGACCTGTTTATCGAGGTCACTCGATGAGCTCATTTATTCGCGACGAGGCACACGCATTAGCGGCCATATGGTTATTGCCAGTGGCTGCGCGCCGTAATCAGGGATCGCTCTGGCTGACTTGGTCTCTGTTAACGACCGGACTCCTGTTAGCCACTAGCATCGCCTATTTTGGCGGACCAAAGTATGCGAGTGCGGGCTTTGGCGGCCCGCTCATCTTACTTGTGTTGCTGTGGTGGCCATTATTTGTCGATAGCGTCTTTCGTTCCTGCACGCCCACCAATTTGCAACTGGTGCCAGGATTGGTGCGACACCACTTACTTGCAACTGCGATCCTTTGGGTAGCACTAACCCTTACGGTGGCAGCATGCTTTGCATTGCCATTCGGCCACTTCGCCCGCACATGGTTATCCTCCGCAGTCGTGTTGTGCATAATCGTGTGGGCAAGACGGTCATATGCTTTTGCGATTGTGATTGGGATCGCATTCATGGCGTTGCTATACGGAAAAGAGCCGAACCTACACGGTCTGACTGAATTCCTGCGCGATCTGGACAACAACTCGTTGTCCCTCGAGCTTCTCGTAATTTTGATGCTCGCATTCGCGGCGTTCACACTGAGGTGGATGATCGGCCGTCCAAATGCGCGCCGCAATCTTCGTTACCAGGCCATCGCTACTATCCGTGAGAACTGGGAGCGCGCTTCCCGCGGAGAGAGCCCACTACACCTTCCGTCATCGACCCATATATTTGCCGCCTATTCCAAATCACTAGCGGCTGCTATTCGCCGCAATGGCAATCCGGCTCGTTTGGTAGCCTTTGGCTTGGGGCCGTCGATCCATTGGCATTGGGTCGGTTTTGTTTTCGCTGGATTGACCTATAGCCTGCTGCTCCTCTGCCTGCTTTTGTTGCCAGTCCATTTCAATGGTGATAGTGGCGGTAGATTTTCAGCTATGTTTGTAGCATTGCTTCCTCTCGCCACGCTGGTTCCAGTGCTGGAACAAGCGATTTACCGATCCCGGCGTGAGCAAGCCTTACTTTGCCTGACACAGCGGTGTCCAAGCGGCACCGAACTGAACCGGACGCTGGCGCATGTGATCACTAGATATCTGCTTTCAGGCTGGTTGACGACTCTTGGTCTTGCCGTGTTTTGGCTGATTGCGTTAAATATCTCTTTGCGTGAACTGGCATTGGCCGTAACAGCCATCTCGGTCAGCATGCTAACCGTCTTTGCATTTGCCTTTCGAAATTACGCGCACATGCGCAAGCCTGGATCATTTCCCAGCATGTTCAAGGTCATTTCGCCGGCCCTTGCTTTCGTGGCGATATGGATTGCCGAAATGCGCGGCGGCTTATATTTCGCGATTGCATTGTCATTGTGCATCGCGATTCCCTGCGCAGGGATAGCGACGTGGCGATGGCGGCATCTGGTCAATGGGCCGCAAGCTTTGCCAGCGGGGCGCCTTCTTAAGGCGTGACGTTGATATTACGTGTGGCCGTGAACGTTTTAATATGTTGGCTTTGGGGCAAATTGGACCTTCGGCTAGAGCGTCGCCTTTGGGTCGGATTGCGAAAGTTGGAAACCAGAGGAAAGACAGCTGGCGGTTGCCTAATTGAAGACCAACGAAAAACGGCCAGAAATGGACGTTTGCATCTGCCCTGTAACGTCAGAATGCGCCCGAGCTGCTTATCCGCCACCTAATACATCGACCGATCGGCTTAGCGTCATTTGCCGCAGTTTCGATAGCAAGCCGGTCAAATACGTCGCCAAGAATTTTGGTAATCATGCATGCGATGCGACGTTCAAGTAGCTGTAAACAAGGCGCCGTTCGGCGACCCGGAAGCGGAATACGACAGCCGCTTTGGCAAGAGCAATAGTTCGAAGTAACCTCGGTAAGCGACACGGTCACCGATGGCGCGTTTCATTTTGAAATGAAAGACAAAAAGCACAATTCACCGCTAGCAATTGTTGACTGCAGGTTAAAGGCAGAAGACCGGAAAAAGTAGTCCGCGCTGATTGACTAAAGACGCACCATACTTTTGTACGCCAAACACCGACACAAAAAGTGC
>JBDTPE010000269.1:0-4663 GCA_039932875.1 Betaproteobacteria bacterium
TCCAGTTGGGTGCCGGGAAGGGGTTTGCGGTGGGCCGTGTTCATGGGAGATACGCTTTTAGGGGTACGTTCGCGATCCACTGATTGCGTGTGCAGCAAACATAGGGTTCAAAAAGATTTCAGTGTGCGACGAGATCCTCGCGGGGATGCGGAATGTTCATTTCACCGCGACATAACGGTCGCAAATGCGACAGTGCAACCGCCAATTCCGCGCGTTCTGCCAGCAATGTGTTGTAGTCCACGTCGCAGGCTGGCACCGGGCGGGCGTAATCGTGCAATTCCACGTCGATCAATTGCCGCCGCGCTTCGAGCACATTGATGCACTGGGCGAGCGTGACGTTTTCAATTGCAATCATAAAGGCCTCCCGATAGTTGCGTTTCGATACTTACTTGCGATCCTTCAGCGGCACAAACTTCAGGTCATCGGGCCCCATGTAGTTGGCATTTGGGCGAATGATCTTGCCGTCGATACGCTGCTCGATCACGTGCGCGGCCCAGCCAGAAGTGCGCGAGATGATGAACAGCGGCGTAAACATCGAGGTCGGCACGCCCATCATGTGATACGAGCAGGCGGAGAACCAATCGAGGTTTGGAAACATTTTTTTCTCGCGCAACATCACCGCTTCAAGGCGGTCGGCGATGTTGTAGAGCTTCATGTTGCCAGCCTCTTCCGACAAGCGTTTTGCCACGCGCTTGATGACGACATTGCGTGGATCGGAGACAGTGTAAACAGGATGGCCAAATCCGATAATGACCTGCTTCTCCGACACCCGCTTGACGATATCGGCTTCAGCGTCATCCGGGCCATCGTAGCGATTCTGAATATCAAAGGCGGCTTCGTTTGCACCACCATGCTTGGGGCCACGCAGAGCGCCAATGCCGCCGGTGATAGCCGAATACATATCGGAGCCGGTGCCGGCAATCACCCGTGCTGCAAACGTCGACGCATTGAATTCGTGTTCGGCATAAAGTACCAGCGACGTATGCATGGAACGGACAGCGAGTTCGCTGGGCTCCTCGCCATGTAGCAAATGCAGGAAATGGCCGCCGATGGAATCATCGTCTGTTTCGACATCGATGCATTTGCCGTTTACCGCGAAGTGGTACCAGTACAGCAGCATGGAACCGAAAGACGCCATCATGCGGTCGGCGATATCGCGCGCACCGGCGATATTGTGGTCGTCTTTTTCCGGCAATACGCAGCCCAGCACCGAGCAAGCGGTACGCAATACATCCATCGGGTGGGTCGACGCCGGCAGCGATTCAAGTACGTCCTGCACCGCCATCGGGATGCCGCGCATGGATTTCAATTTCGCTTTGTATGAGGCCAGCTCAGCGACGTTTGGCAATCTGCCATGTACCAGCAAGTGGGCGATTTCCTCGAACTCGCAGGCTTCAGCAACATCGAGAATATCGTAGCCGCGATAGTGCAAATCATTGCCGGTGAGGCCGACGGTGCACAGTGCGGTATTGCCTGCGACGACGCCAGATAGCGCAACGGATTTCTTCGGTTTGGGCCCTGCGGTTGCAGGTGCAGTAGTTGCGGTAGTCATATCATCTTCTCCGTCGTAGGGTGCGCAATGCGCACATGCTTATTCAAAAAATGGTGCTTGCAACATCAAACTGTGCACCTTACAGTTTTTGCATGAGTTCAATGCGATTGCCAAACGGGTCGAATACAGACGCCCGCTTATAGCCCGTCGGCCCCGCGTCGATGCGTAGTGGGTATCCACCATGCTCGGCTTTTTGTAACAACTGGTCGATGTTATCGACCAGCAACGCAGGATGCGCCCGTCTGGCTGCCTCGAACTCCTCCTCCTCTCCTAAATGCAGATTTACCGGCCCCTGGATAAGCCACGCACCGCGTTGATCGAGTTCCGCTGGCTTTGCAATGCGCACGAATTCCAGCACACCCTCGTAAAACGCCAACGCGTCATCAACACGGCCCATCGGGATGGCCACTTGAAAATGATCCATTTTTAGTACGGCCATGGCTCAATCCTCAATTTCTTTGGTCAATCACCAGTGCTGGTGCGCTCTTCAGGGCAAAAAGCTTCTGAACACCGCGTCAATGCTGGTGTTTACTTTGTCGCTGCAAACAGCGCATCCAGCTTTTGCTCATAGCTGTGATAGCCGAGGTATTCATAGAGTTCGTCGCGCGTCTGCATGCTTGGCACGGCGTTTTTCTGCGTGCCCTCAGCGCGCAATGTCTGGTAAAAACTCAAAGCCGCCTTGTTCATCGCGCGATAGGCGCCACAGCAATACAGCACCATATCGACGTTGACGGACGCGAGCTCGGTCGTCGTAAATAGGGGCGTATGGCCGAATTCGGTGATGTTGGCCAAAATCGGTACCTTCACCGCATCCTTGAATTGCCGGTACATCGGCAAAGCCGTCATGGCCTCGGGAAAAATCATGTCGGCGCCAGCCTCGACATAGGCCGAGGCGCGGTCAATAGCAGCGTTGATGCCCTCGACAGCGAGCGCATCGGTACGCGCCATGATGACAAAGCTAGGGTCGGTGCGCGCATCAACAGCGGCTTTGACGCGGTCGACCATTTCCTGAAGTGTCACGACTTCCTTACCGGGTCTGTGGCCGCAGCGCTTGGTGCCGACCTGATCCTCCATATGCACGGCTGCCGCACCGCTCTTCTGGAATGACCTGATGGTGCGCGCGATATTGAAAGCGCCACCCCAGCCGGTATCGATGTCGACCATCACCGGCAGCGTGGTGACATCGGTTATGCGGCGCAGATCGGTCAGTACATCTTCCATCGTGCTGATGCCCAGATCCGGCATGCCGAGTGAATTGGCGGCGACACCGCCGCCGGAAATGTACAGCGCCTTGTAGCCGGTAGCCTGCGCCATGCGCGCGGTGTAGGCGTTGATCGCGCCGACAATTTGCAGCGGTTTTTCATCAATGAGCGCTTGGCGGAATTTACTGCCTGGGGTCATGGTTGTCATCTAAGTCTTCGAAAATTAGGAGAAGAAAGCGCGATTGGCCGCGTCAGATATTTTAACGCCGGTGACGTTAGCCTTCTGCAATATTTCCCAGAAGTAACGATAGGTGGCGCGGTCGTGCAATTCGCCTTTGTACTGAATCGGGCCCCAGTCTGCCGCCTGTGCCGCGAGCAGGATATTGGCCGCGTCTTCCACCTCGGAATGGTCCGGCTTCATCGCGTCAACGATGGCGGTAATTTGTGTGGGGTAGATCGACCACATGCGCAGAAAGCCAAACTCGTAGCGCGCACGTTTCGCATCCGCCATGACCACTTCAGTGTTCTTCAAATCCAGGCAAACGTTGTGCGCCGGTACAACGCCGCTGGCGAGTGCGGCCGCGACCACTTCGGTCTTGGCCCGCACCAGCAGGTGATGCTCAAACTGACCGGGTGAGCGCATTGCAGATGCTGGAATGGCGCCGTGGTGGCCGGACACAAAATCCATCAAGCCGAAGTCAAGCACCTGTACGTTCGGCAATGCAGCCAGTCGTTGTGCGTCGCGCAGAGCACCGTGGGTTTCGACCAGAATGTGGATGGGAATCGCGCGGCCGATGGATTCTTTCTTTGAAACGGCCGCTATATAGGTGACCATTTCTTCGCCTTCCGCAAACGTTGTACATTTGGGGATGGTGATATACGCAAGTACTTTGCCCGCGCCAGCCACGAGGATGTCCACATCCTGTTTCCACAGCGGATGCGAATAGTCGTGGATGCGCGCACCCGCCATCTTGCATTTATTGGCCGCCGAGGTCAGCACCCGCACGATCATTTCCGCATGCGCTTTTTCCTGCCCGGCGGGTGCACCGTCTTCGCAATCACAGGTGATGTCGAAAACAGGGCCTAATTTTTCCTGTAGCTCCAACGCCTTGCCGATCAGTTTTTCACTGCCGGCAAAATGTTCGCAGGATGGAATGACTGGAAACGGCTTCTCGCCGACAAAAAGCGCTTTACTGGGATGGACGAGCTGCGTCATGGTTTCCTCATCTGGGTCGGCGTGGCATCAGCACGGTGTAATCGAGCGATAGCACTTTCAGGTGTTCGGGTGCGTCAGCGAATGCCGCCGTGTTTGGATCGATATTCTTGTAGCCGACAAGATGCAGGCGCAGTGCGCCGATATCCGCGTTGAGTGGCCACTTCAATACCGGAAGCGATATGGCAAATAACGTATCACCTGCGAATGTGGGATTGTGGTGTGACCCACTGTTGATCGCGGCAATCGACAACACGTTTTCCAGTCCGTCATAGGCCAGTGCGCGGCAGATCGACATGACATGGCCACCATAGACCAAGCGCCTTGCAAAGCGGGAATCTTTCATGTGGTGAAGATCGAAATGCACCCGTGCCGTGTTCTGGTAGAGCTTGGTCGCAAGGGTGTGATCGGTTTCATCGATCGTCATCCCGGCTGGGTGCTTTATTGGCTCGAACTGCCACGGCGTCGGCCCCGACTTTGGAGGGCTGCTGAATTCCTCCGCGTTGCTAGCGGCATAGTCTTCCCAAAAGCGCATGCCACCAGTCACCAGCGACATATTCTTGACCGGTTTCAAATAAGTCGGGGCGACAATCGCCTCGGGCGCGACCTGGGTCGGCGCATCGACCACGCCCAAAGCCGTTGTTCGTGGCGGATTGACGGCATCCTTGCGATGCACCATCACCCAGCGAATCCATG
>JBDTPE010000270.1:0-4655 GCA_039932875.1 Betaproteobacteria bacterium
CGATACGTTTAACAACTATTTTGAACCCGAGAATCTGCATGCGGCGCGGCGCGTTCTGGAAGCGGCGGGGTACGTCGTACACGTTGTCGGTGCAGCCGATGGTGAACGCCCGCTTTGCTGCGGCAGGACGTTTCTCGCCAGCGGCATGGTCGATAGGGCCAAGGAAGAAGCACTTCGCACATTGACTGCGTTGACGCCCTACGTTGAAAAAAATATTCCGGTGATCGGGCTGGAACCCTCGTGTTTGTTGACATTGCGCGATGAATTCCTCGCGATGATTCCAAACGCAGAAAGTGCGGCACTCGCGTTGCGTGCGCAGCTGTTTGAAGAATTTCTGGTTGCAGAGAAGTACGCTGGACGGCTGCGGTTGCCGCTAGCAGCATTATCGAAGCCGGAACTGCTACTCCACGGTCACTGCCATCAAAAGGCGTTTGCCGCATTGACGCCGGTGCAGGAGGTGCTGGGCTGGATTCCCGGCTCAATGGTCACGACGGTTGAGTCAAGTTGCTGCGGGATGGCGGGCGCGTTTGGTTTAGAGGCCGAGCACGTTGACGTCTCCATGAAGATGGGAGAACTTTCGCTTTTGCCGGCGGTGCGCAAGGCCGGGGCCAACGTAACAATCGTTGCCGACGGCACCAGTTGCCGCCATCAGATCGCAGATGGGGCGAAGCGAGAGGCGCTACATGTGGCGCGGGTGCTGGATCAGGCGCTGACGAAAGTGTAGTTTGTCGGCTAGCCTACAAAAATAATCATAGGTCGCCAGTTGGCGCGCATTTCGGAGCGAAAATGGCCAGGAATCCGCGCCTACTCTAGTGTTTTCACTTCTGGCGGATTACGCTTTCGCTACCCCAAGTCGCCACAACGAAGTTACTTCTGCCGCACGCGCTGCATGAAGTGGGTCCGAAGCGTCGGCAACACGCGGATGGCTTGGGCGTACGTCCTTCCGGTCGATCACCACCAAGCCTGCCCGCGCAAAATGGTCGAGCAACACATCTCGGCTGCGCAGGCCAAGATGCTCGGCGATGTCCGAGAGGATCAGCCAGCCTTCGCCACCCGGCTCCAAGTGCGTGGTCAGCCCGGCGATAAAGCCACGCAGCATGTGGCTGTCCGGATCAAAGATTGCGGCCTCAATCGGCGAACTGGGCCGGGCCGGAATCCACGGCGGGTTGCAAACGATAAGTGGCGCACGTCCTTCTGGAAACAAATCCGCTTTCGCGATTTGCACTTGTGCGGTCAGATTTAGACGCACCATGTTTTCTTCCGCACACGCCAGCGCGCGCGCATCCATGTCGGTGGCGATCACGCGTGAAACACCACGGCGAGCGAGCACTGCCGCGAGAACGCCGGTACCGGTGCCAATATCAAACGCCAGCGGCAACGACGATACACCCGCTGGAAACGGCATCTCCTGCACCAGGCCAACGTATTCGCAGCGCACCGGCGCAAACACACCGTAATACGGATGAATGCGATCATTTAGCGCCGCGACCTCTACACCTTTCTTGCGCCACTCGTGCGCACCGATCAGGCCGAGCAGTTCGCGCATCGACACCAGTGATTCGCCTGCCACCGGATCATTTTCAATCGGTCCATACGCTTCCGCACAGGCGAGTCGCAAGTCTGGCGCACGCCGCAGCGGGATTACGTAGTCGCTGCTTAGCGGCAGCAGCAACATGCCAAGCGTGCGGGCGCGCTGAGACTGCGCAAGACGATGTTTGTGAAAGGCTTCCGTCAATGGAGTATCAGGATTCGCATTGCTGACACCGCGCTTACTTGCCTTGCGGCTTTTCTCGTCTGCCCTTCGTCCTATTGCCAGCAACATCTGCCTGGCATTCTGAAAATCGCCCCGCCAAAGCAGGGCCGTTCCCTCGCAGGCCAGGCGATAGGCGATGTCCGCTGACATTGCCTCGTCCGCTACGACGACGCGCTTATGTGGCGAGATACCTTTTTCAGATCGCCAACGCGCAATGCGCAGTTGACCATTTTCTGTCCAGTGGATTTCCGTGGCAATGCCGGGCTGAGCAACTTTGGTGTGATTCGTCATCAAATGCACAATTGCGGTATCCCGACTTACGTTGGGCCGACCGCCAGTAGACTAGTTCTTGAATTTGTAATGGGCCGCGTTGAGGTATGCGGCGATGGCGGCCTCATCGTCCGGAAACAATCCCAGGCTGAGATCGTTGTTACAGCGCGCCACTTGTGCCAGCAAACCGCTTTTGCTGGTAACGCGTCGGTCTGCCCGCAAATACATGGCCGACCCATCACCGCCCAGCTTGCTGGCATGGCAGGCCTCACATTTAGCCTCGGCCGCCAATTTTTTGCCGGATACAATCAACGCCTCGGTGGCATCGGGCGCCGCAAAAACAACGGTCGCCGCCAAGGTAAGCATGACGGATACGGCGCCGAGAGCGTGGATCGCTGAAGTTCGAGCGGGCGGAAATTTTGGAATCATGGAGTCAGTATACGTCGGCATAGGATGCGGCCAATTCAAAAAGCACAATCAGCGTTGACCGTGGAAGCCGAAAACGGTTAAAATCGCACTCTCGTTTGAACCAAGCTGGTCCTTCAAACGACGATTCCCTGATAGCTCAGCCGGTAGAGCGACGGACTGTTAATCCGCAGGTCCCTGGTTCGAATCCAGGTCGGGGAGCCAGATTTATCAAGGGGCTACGTGTCTGACGTAGCCCCTTTTTTATTGCATGAAAGCAACAGGCGCCCACGGCACCATGAGCAACACCCGCTCACTCAAGGTACAACTGCGTACTGTGAATCTCGCCAATGGTGTTCCAAAACGCGAAATCAGAACAGCTTGCCGATCAATTTTTACTGGCCACATCCCCATGAACTTATCCACCTTCAGCGACTTTTCTATCGAAGCCACTTTTCTTACGGTGGGGCGACTGCGACGACTTGCGTTCGCCGCGCTTATCGCAATTGGTTTCTACCCGCAGGTAGTGATCGGAGCCGGTATCAAAGCGGGACCATTCGAGATCGAGTTTCGCTCCGAGCGCAGTTGGGGAGGTGGGCCGAGTATGAATCCGCTGGCGTCGTACAAGCATGCTCGCTACAAGCTCCTACACAATGGGCGCGCAGTGAGCTTCAGCCCGGGTTCAACCAATGGCAGCAAGCGAGAATGGTTTGCAGGTGACTTACTGGAAGCACATTTTCTGTATTCCAACGGCGCGCCAGTTGTGCTGGTATGCACTGAAACCGGTACTTACCTGGTCAGTGACCAGGGCGGCAAACCGGTGGTGCAGCACTTGCACCCAGATCCTGCAACGCGATTTCAGTTCCTCGACAGCGTCGCTGGGCAGCCGGGTGAATTGCAGGGCCTGAATGCGGGCCCGAGTTTGGAAGCCATGGGTCGTGATTTAGGCAAGACTGGTACGCTGATGGTGTTGCCAGAACTCAATGGAATTCTCGATCTGGGCACACTCAAATTTCAGGTGTACAACGTTTTGAAGGCGCACAAATGGGTATACAACGACCCGAATTTTGATGGCTTCAGTTTCGACGAATCGCCAACCGGGCAGGCGCGCGTCTGGTGGCCTACAAAAGGTCAATTTGCGTTGGTGCGATACAAGTACACGTCAGGCGACACGGTCAAATCATTCGCCTTTGAGCTGGTCGATCTGAAAACTGATTCGGCTTATCTCGTTCCATTTGACGTGAACCAGACGCGATTGACCACGCTCGCGGATATTACTCCCGATTGGATAAGCCACTATTTTCAGTGGGGCGGCGAGAAACTCTCGCTCAAAAAGGGCCAAAAGCCGTTGCCGTGGATCGGCAGTTTGAATGCGGCATCGCCCGGAAATTTCAACTACAACCTGCAACCAATTACGCCAGAAATGCAGCCTGCGTTAATGAAATTTCTGGTGAACAACTTTGGCGCAAAGGTAGATGCATCAACGCAAATGCCGCACGTCATAGGTTTAACCATTCAACAACAATCGTTCAAGTTGAGTTACTACGATTCAAGCAAAACACTGGTGCTTGAACCTGAATTTGGTAGCCCCAGAGCGCTCACGTTACAAATTGCCCAACAGTTCAATCGCGAGCTTGCGCAGGGAAAACATCAGACGCTTTTTACTACGTTTGCGCCGGACGGTTTTTCGCAGTAATCGTGACGCGAAAGCTTCTCAAAACCAACAGGATGGTGTTTTCACCCATCGCGTCGGTGATGACGAAAACAACCGCAAAAAGTGCAAGGTCCTTAGTACCTGGAACCGGGTAGGCAGAGGGTTACCTCTCGCCAATTTCCCGGGCCACCGTAGCTAGGGTTCCACAGGCAAGCTATGACATGAATTTCGTGGCAAAAATTGATATTTGTATCGATGGCCAGCAATTGCATGCCCAACACAACATTTGCAGTATGTTAGTCAAAGCTCGATTGGCCGTCGACAAACAGGTGCCATTCAGCTACCGGCTTTACCTGATACATGGTCTCGGAACCGGTACTGTCCGTTGGCCGGTAGCGCTGGCGTTCTCGCTGGCAGCGACGTGAAGAATTCGCAGGTATTGCTTTCTTGCGGCGCAATTTTATGAGACAATCCAAGGCTTATTTCTAAACAGGATCAACTGTTTAGCCTCGGCGTTGTGGCTCACCATGCTTTTTACCAACTACTGGAAATCGCTGTCGGGGACCCAATCTA
>JBDTPE010000271.1:0-4627 GCA_039932875.1 Betaproteobacteria bacterium
CGTAGTTGTAACCCATGCCCAGCACGCGGCCTACATCGCGGATGACTGCCTTGGCGGCCATGGTGCCGAAGGTGGCAATTTGCGATACCGAACCTTCACCGTATTTCTTCTTGACGTAATCGATGACGCGGTCGCGGCCTTCCTGACAGAAGTCGATATCGAAGTCAGGCATCGATACCCGATCAGGATTCAGGAAACGTTCGAAAATCAGATCGTATTGCAACGGATCGAGATCGGTAATACCCAGCGAATAGGCCACCAGCGAACCGGCACCCGAGCCACGGCCCGGCCCCACCGGCACGCCGTTCTTTCGTGCCCAGCCGATGAAGTCGGCGACGATCAGGAAGTACCCGGGGAAACCCATATGCGCGATGGTCTTGATCTCGTATTCGAGGCGCGCCATGTAGCGGGGCCGCACCTCATCGCGGCGGACTTCATCCAGATAGAGGGTGGCGAGGCGGTTCTCCAGTCCGGCTTTGGCCGCGTCGTAAAAATATGCCTCGATGCTTTCGCCATTTGGCGTCGGGAAGTTCGGCAGCTTGGGCTTGCCGAGCATAAATTGGAACGAGCAGCGCTTGGCGATCTCGATACCGTTTTCGATCGCCTCAGGAATATCGGCGAACAGTGCCAGCATTTCGTCAGCAGTTTTGAAATACTGCTCCGGCGAAAAATTGCGGGTACGACGTTTGTCCCCCAGCACTTCGCCGCGCGCAATGCAAACGCGTGCTTCGTGAGCCTTGAAATCATCCTTTGCCATGAACTGGATGGGATGCGTGGCCACCACCGGCAGATCGCAGGCGGCGGCAAGCTGCAGCGTCGCATTCACAATGGCATCGTCGCGATGGACGCGTTGAATCTCCAGATAAAACGTATTCGGGAAGTCCCGGTCCCAGGCTTGCGCCAGCGCCGCGGCGCGCTTGCTATCGCCCTGCAAAATCGCCTGGCCAACATCGCCAAACGACGCACCAGACAACGCAATCAGGCCATCGGTTGCGCCAACACCGGTGAGCCATTGGCGATTGATTTCAGCCCGGCCGCGCCACATGTTTTCGCGAAACGCACGTGTGAGCAGCTGACAAAGTTTGAGATAGCCAGCCTGATTGCGGCACAACAGTAACAGCCGCGAGGGCTGGTCACGATTGGTCTCGCTCTCGATCCAGACATCGCAGCCGATAATGGGTTGCACCCCACCTTCACACGCCGCTTTGAAGAATTTGACGGCGCCAAACAGATTGCCCAGATCGGTAATCGCCAGTGCGGGAATACCTGACGCAGCCGCCTTGGCAACCGCTTCATCGATGCGGACAATGCCATCGACGATGGAGAATTCCGAGTGCAGGCGTAAGTGTACGAAAGGGTTCATCTGGCTGCGCAAAAGTTGAATGCAATTTTACCACTCGGTGAGTGTCGCTTCGTGGGACTACAGCGCTCGCGGACCTATTCAACACTGCCGCTTTTAGGTTGGCGACGCCCTGCAATGCGCAATGATTTCGTCCGCAATCTGCGGTATCAATGGCAGCGGAAAATCGTGTGCCATGCCTTTGATGATACTGATCTTCGCCTTGCCACCGCCGTAAACGATCTCGCGCGCCGTTTCCATGCCGCAAACCGGTGACACCAGCTTGTCTTCGTCGCCGTGGATTACCAGCGTCGGCGCCTTGATTCGGCGCACGGTATAGGTGCGATCGTCGCTGGCGGCAATGGCCAGCAATTGCCGGGTGCCGCCCTGCGGGTAATTGGCGCGCATGATGTGGCGAGTGCAAAATTCGCGAACTCTCGCTGGATCTGGCGGGTAGGTCTTGCTGGAGATGACGCCTAATACCTTCACCATACGATCAATCGCCCCTTGCGTGTCGCCGGGCTTTGCGGGCGGTTGCATGATTGCACGCATGGTTTTCCAGCTCGGCTTGGGCAGGCTGCGGCGACCCGTGGTGGACATGATCGAGGTGAGGCTGGCGAGTTTGTCCGGATAGTTCGCGGCCAGGTTTTGCGCAATCATGCCGCCCATCGATGCGCCGACAACATGGGGGCGCTTAAGGCCCAATGCATCGATGAGCGCTGCTGTATCGGCGACCATATCGTCGATGAGATAGGGCGCTTTGAGAGGCAGGCGCAGTACAAATTTTGCATACGCAAGCGATACATTCGGTACGCTGAGGTGATCAAGATGTGTGGACAATCCCACATCGCGATTGTCAAACCGGATCACACGAAAACCCTTGTTGACCAGCAGTTGGCAAAATTCGTCAGGCCATACGATCATCTGTACCGCCAAGCCCATGATCAACAGGATGGGTGGATCGGACTCGTTACCCAGTGATTCGTAGTGAAGCGATATTCCGTTAGCGTCGATATTGGGCACTGTGGTTCCTGAACGATCAAAGACAGTAGCGTATGGAAGCGGAAATGAATTCCGGGTTGCACTCAAAAATATTGATTCGATGGCCGTGCATGATCCTTGTAAAACCACTCCCGCCAGCCGTCGCGATGAAACTTCTGCCACTTGCCTTCTTCCTGCGCCAGGCGATCCGCCACCGCATAGAGTGCCAGTGGATTGAAACCCAGGCCAACGTGGCTGGCGTTGACTTCGATATTCTCGGTCCGCGTGGATACTTTCTGCATCGACAACGGCCACGCCACCACACCGTCGGTGCGGCTGAAAATTGACGTCGTCGGAACCGGCGGGGCAATCTTCAGTTGCTCCAGCATGTCGTGATCGTCGATCTTTTGACCGCTAGCGAATTCATAAACGCGCCACGCGTTGGTCGCCTTTGGATCACCCGCAAACGGTGTACCCAACGTAATGACGCTACGCACCTGATCTGGCAAGGCTTTGGCGAATTCGCGCGCGTAGATGCCGCCCAGACTCCAGCCGATCAGGCTCACCTTACGCCCTGATTCCTGTTGGATCTCTTGCACGCGATCGATACTTTTCTGCAGCACGCCTTCGCGCGGGCCAAAGTTCAGGCCCAGATCCCAGCCATAGGTTTCGTATCCCTGTGCTTTGAGGAAATTGCGCAGGGGTACCGTCGTCAAGTCACCCGCACCAAGTCCGGGAAACACGATGACCGCGTGTCCGTCGCCCTTGGGAGCGGTTTTCAGCAATGGCCAGGTGGCAAGCGTCACGCCCAGCTCTAACGGGGCCCGTCCTTCCAAGGCAATCAGCAGCGCGCCGGGCGCTTTGAGTGGATTGAACGTTTCGGCATGCTCCATTGCTTCTCCAAGAGGTTGTTCCGATTTTGCAGTTTCGTCCGCCCTGCGTTTCGTGGGTCCACGAGTTTTGCTGCGTGGATTATGCATTCGATGCCTTGGCTTTGAATTTGCCGCCGGTTAACTTCACGCCGACCATCTTGGCCTTCGCTTTCGGCTTTGCGACGGGCTTAGCGACTGGTTTTGCGGCTTGCTTCGCGGACTTTATGGCTTTCGCCACTGTGGGTTTTTTCTTTGCGATGGTCTTGGCGACCGGTTTTGTCACCGCGTTCGCAAGCGCGGCGACTTCCGCATCTGCCCGCATGAGATCCAGCAATTCCTGATGCGCCGCCTGCATCGCATCTCCAAACTTGCGCAAATCGGGCACGGTCCGCTTGCAGGCGATGAGACCGTAATCGAGCGAACCGTTGTAGCTTTGAATGGTGACATTCAACGCCAAACCATGCGTAACGATAGAGACCGGGAAATTGGCTGTCATTTTCGCGCCGGCCAGATAAAGTGCGACCGGTGGACCTGGCACGTTCGAGATCACAACGTTCGCCACCACCGGGATGCGATTGGTCGATACGGCCAATTTGTAGAGCGGGGAAATGATGCTCAACAGCCACGGAATTCCAAGCGACGGCATGTCCATCGGCACCGCGCTCTTCATGGTGCCGGTAAGCGCCTTGGCCTTGTTGCTGGACGCGACAATGGCCACGAGCCGTTTGCGTGGATCAGCGATTTGTGTGGCCATGTTCACCAGCATCATCGTCACCTGATTGCTCTGCGACGTGTCGCCGGGCGCGCGCAGGCTTACCGGTATCGCGCCTACCATCGCCTTTGCCAGCACTTTCGCATCCTTGGCAAAATAGTGCCGCAACGCGCCAGCTACGACGGCCATGACGATGTCGTTGAGCTTGGCATCGAAGTGTCTGGCGATGGCTTTGGTCTCCGCCAGTGATAGTTGCACGCCAACGAAGGCGCGTTTGCCGCTAATGGTGACGTTGAGTGGTGTGCGCGGACCGAGCGTGATGCCACCAGGCAGTTTCTTGAGCAGGGATTTGACCGTCTTCTCGGGTGAATCGCCCGGCTTGATATCAGCAAGCTCCGGAATGCCTGTTCCTTGCTCCGATGGCGCACCGGCCTTCTTTGCCTGCGAGGACGATAGCGCCATCGCCCCTACCTGACCAACGACCTTCACCGCTCCTGGGATGGCTTTGAGTATCTTCCCGTATTGAGCGACGGTATTTCTGAACGCGGCAGACAGCATCTTGGCTGTTGATGGCGGCAGTCGTTTGGCTTTCTCTTCGGCCAATTCAACCGAACGCGGCTTGGGCTCGGTATCGAACATCGCCTGTGCCAGTGCGACGCCCCCCTGCCCATCGAGCGCGGCGTGGTGAATGCGGCTCGCAAACGCCACCTGACCGCTTTGCAA
>JBDTPE010000272.1:0-4614 GCA_039932875.1 Betaproteobacteria bacterium
GTTGCTGATTCCGTTCGGTGGGGCCGGCTACGTCGCCCTGTTCGAGATCACCGATGGCACTACCGTCACCATCCTCGCCGTGCGCCATCAGCGCGAAGACGACTACCACTGATGGACGGCGCCAGCGCTCGTCCCACCACCACATCGACCAACAGACACAAGCGCCTGAACCCGCAGGTCTTGATGCGGCATCAAGTGCCTTGCTGCGCACGCATCGCGGATCAGTTCGGCAATTTGGCTACTCCGTTGCTCGCGCGGCAAAAAGAGAGCGTGAGGGCGTACCTCGAACTCACCCAACTCCGCGACTGGCTCCTCCCCCTGCTGATGAACGGCCAGGTGCGCGTGGCATGACCGTCCTGCGCTGCACCGCCAAGCTGCTCAAGCGCCTGAGGCAACAAGCCAAACCGCCCGAACCCACGCCACAAGCCAACCCGTTGGGCGAGTGGTATGCGGATATCGATTTCTGGCATCGGCAGCCGTTCGTGGTGATGCTCAACGCCGCCACCGGCGCGACGCGGGTATTGTCGGGCGATGCGGTGGGGCTGCGCCGGCTGCACGAGCGCGCGCTGCTGCAGTTTGCCGCCTTGTGCGAGATCTACGGTCTACGCGGGCCACGCGTGGACGCCGAACTGCACGGCTTCGACGCCGGCTTCGCGCATGCGATCACCCGCGACCGCAGCCTGGTGGCCTCACTCAACCAGCGCAAACTCGCGGTGTGGACCGGACTGGAACACAGCGACGACTCCTTGGTGAACGCGGCAGCTGCCGAGTGGAATGGCCTGTTCAAGCATCAGTCGCTCGGCCGCAACACGCGCCACGACATGGAGTACTACCGCCCGCTCGACTTGCTGCGGCAACGCCTTATGTCGGACACGACGTATAGCCTCACGTAAAAAAACCTGATCTTTGCGTGCGTGTTTCGATATTCCGCGCCGCGTCGAATGACGACGGAAACGTCGGGTCGAGACTAATTGTGTCGCATCGGCCCTCGACCTGAGCGTAGTGCAAAGCCACGATCAAACCTTCAAGTGCCCTTGATTCAGATTGCATTGGGGGCCATATTTGGCTCTAAATAAAGAGCCATACTATGGGGCCATCCGTGGAAGTCATTCTCGCCGACGCAAGCATCAGCATCACCGAACTCAAACGCAATCCAAGCGCCGTCATCGAAGCGGCCGCAGACGAGGCCGTTGCCGTGCTCGTGCACAACAAGCCATCCGCCTACCTGGTACCGGCCGCAACCTGGCGCCGTTTGCTGGAACGGCTGGAAGACCTGGAACTTGCCGAACTCGTGCGCACCCGCGCCAGGGAGAAGAGGACCAAGGTCAGGCTCGATGACTTATGAGCTGGCGTTCGTCGATTCGGCGCTCAAGGAGTGGCGCAAGCTGACACCGCAGATTCGCGAACAATTCAAGGCGCGCCTGCGCGAGCGCCTCGACCATCCGCATGTTCCTTCAGCACGCTTGCACGGTCTGCCGACCTGCTACAGGATCAAACTGCGCTCAGTCGGCTATCGACTGGTGTATCAAGTCGACGACAAGATCGTGCTGGTGACCGTAATTGCAGTCGGTCGGCGCGACAAGGGATTGATCTATCTCACGGCAGGGAAGCGGACAAAGTAGGCTTGGACGCGCTGCTTCACAGGTGAAACCATGAAGAAGCTGACCACGGAAATTCTGACGCGCGACGCGAAACGCGACATCGGCGCCGAACTGCTCGAAGCAATCGATGAGATCAAGGCCGGCGGAGGTGGTCGGTTCGCTGTCCATGCGAGCCAAGCCACTGAAGCACGCCTAAAGCTCGGCACGTCGCAGACGGAGTCCGCCGACTTGCTCGGCGTGTCTGCACGCACCTTGCAGGATTGGGAGCAGGGGCGACGCCAGCCAAGTGGTGCCGCCAAGGCACTGCTAAAAGTCGCAGCCGCATCGCCAAGTGTTGTACGCAGGGCATTGAAGGCAGTTTGAGGTATGCAACTCTTCTTCGGGATCGGCGCGGCAAGGGGCGTTGTAGCGGAGGTTAAAATGTTCGATGAGTTCAGGAGCGTTGAAAGTACACTCTGACCCGGGTTCCGGACGTATCCGTCTACAGTGAGGCCCAACTCAATCAGATCGCTCTGAACCTCAATACACGACCGCGCAAGAGCCATCAGTTCCGAACCCCGCTTCAGGTATACAACGAGCATCTGCGACTTGCCGAGACCACCACAACCATTCATTGATTATGTTGCACGTGGACCTTGAAACCGCCAGGTGTTATGCTCGGCGAGCCGTTATGTTATACCGAGTTGCTGAGTTGTTAAATCCAAGGCCAGAGAAATTTGCGATTTGGGTAGCAGCGCTTTTTAACAGTAGACTTTGTCTTTTATACAGGAGCTATATATGATTTATTCAGTTAGATTGCAAAACAGATTGGAACAAAAGATGCATTTTGTGCGCAAAGGTATCGCATTTGCATTTATTACCGGATGTTTTATGGGCGCGGGTCTCGTTCATGCCGCCGATAACTGCAAACAAATTCGTAAAGATGTCGCTCGTGGCGATATCGTCGTTTTTGAGAATCCTTTCTGTCAGGGGCGAAGCGAATACTTCAACATGAACAGAGAGACTAGTGACGGTTATAAAGCCTATATAGGCGACAGTTGGAACGACAAAATTTCGTCCATCATCGTCGGCGAAGGTGCCAAAATCACGATCTACGACAATGCAAACTTTGGTGGTGCCCGCGCTACACTGTGGCCAGGCTTCTATAACCAGCTATGGATTTACAACGACAAAATTTCAGGATTCCAGATCGAGAACCTTGGCGACAAATTCGACAAGTTTGTCGTAATGTATGAGAACGCTGTTGGTGACGATGTTGACCCAAGACAGCAAGAACATACTTTGGGTATTGGCAAATTCAACAATGATGGTAATGAAGAAGAGCTCCTCCTGCGCCAAAAGGCGAGTATGCTCACCATGCCACAGGGTGTACAGGTGACGCTCTATAAAGATTATAATCTTAAAGGTGATAGCCACGTCTTCACGTCGCCTGATGGACGGAAAGAGTTTAAACTTCCGGACTATGGCTTCAATGACAACGTGAAGAGCATGGAGGTTAAAAGCATGGATGTGAAACCTCCGCTGAATGGCGGCAAGCCAAAATACCTTACTGTGAAAGGTGCCTGGAAACTCGTGGCTGAGTGTGGATCCGGGAGCAGTCTATGCACGGGTCCATCACAGGCGATTGAGGTCGGCATCGAACAGGGCAAAGAAATCACCGAGGAATCAATGCTCGGCGGATCGCTCAGCCTCATGCTCGGTGTGGAAGCGAAAGGTAGCACGGGTGCGTTCCCTGGTGGCGAAGTCACGGCCAAATCGGAGCTCACTGCCACTGCCACCGTGGAACAACGCAATGCAATCATGAATAGTTTCACGACTTCGCGTAAAGCAACCGTTACCCAAGGGTGCTCGGGAAGCAGCAGCCTGTGGCAGTGGGAGTCCAGGTTGGAGGCAATTGACAAAAATAATGTCAAAGACATTGTTGTCGCAAATGCCAACATTGTGCGTTGCGCCCCTGCCGGAAAGACCCCTCCGAGAATGAACGATCTCAGCTGGAACCCATAACAAGCTTCAGTAGCATCTGAACCGCCCCGGGAATCGTGGAGGCTCCAACTCTTGAGAGAATGGAGCCATGAACAAGACGAAGAGGTTTTCTCCGGAAGTGCGTGAGCGTGCGGTTCGGATGGTGATGGGGCGGCGTGGGCAGTACCCATCGCTTTGGGTGGTCGTGAAACCCGGGTTGAAACCCGGGTCAGAGTGCGCTTTCCACAACCAGTCGAGGGCTTTCCAAGTCGCGCATCTAACCCATCAAGTCGGGGATTCGCTAGTGAAGAAGAAATTGACGGAAGCCGAGCTCATCGAGCGCGACAGCAAGCGGAACATCGGCGAAGAAGTGCTGCAAGCGATTCGCGAGATCAAAGCAGGAAAAATCGGACGTGTGTTCCGTCTCGCAGACGGAAAAGGGACGGAAGTTCGACCTGAGCGGCGGCTTCATTAATCGAGTGGACCGCGTATTGAAGGAGGCTGCACAGTGAAGAAGGTTGTCATCGGAATCGCATCGCAGGCGGACATCCGCGCGCGGGCACTATCGATCGCACGCGGCGAACATCGACCGAAACCCGGAGAGCCGAAGATATGGTTCACGTCGATGCGCTCGCTGGCGGAGGTATTGTCTGACGACAATCGCGCGCTGCTCAAAGTGATCGTGGAGCGCAAGCCGGAGTCGCTCAGTCGTCTTGCCGAGTTGACCGGCCGAGCGCCAAGCAACCTGTCACGCACGCTCAAGACGATGGAACACTATGGTCTGGTCGAAATGCAGAGCGACGAGCGTCGCATTCGACCGATCGCCGAAGCGACAGAGTTCGTGATTCGGGCGGTGTGATCAAAGGTGATCGCTAGTCGGCTACAACGTGCTACGACACGTAGAACGCCAGAGTCCACTGTGACTCTGGTTTCCTGGGCGCGATTCGCGAGACGACAAAAAGGCGGCCACTGGCCGCCTTTTTGGTTGACTCACTTGTGTCTTGAGGGTAACCCAAGCTTCCATCGAATCATGTCGCCAATGATCGGATAT
>JBDTPE010000273.1:0-4583 GCA_039932875.1 Betaproteobacteria bacterium
AGGGAAAAAAACGGGGATCCCCGTGCTACGCAGAACTCGCATGCACCGGTAAAATGCCATCACCTATTTCACAAAGCCCCCCATGAACGCACCGACCGACCCAAAACTGCTCACCAATCCTCTCCTCGCCGAATGGACCAGCCCGCACGGTTTGCCTCCCTTTACCGAGGTCAAGGCTGAATATTTCGCGCCTGCATTCACGGTCGCGCTTAAAGCGCATCGTGATGAACTCGATGCCATTGCAGCCAACTCTTCCCCTGCAACGTTTGAAAACACACTGGCCGAGTTCGACAAGAGCGGTCGCCTGTTTTCGCGCATCGACCAGTTGTTCTATAACTTGGCTGCGTCCGAGACATCGCCTGCGTTGCAAGCAGTGGAGCGCGAAATGGCGGCGCCGATGGCGGCACACACCAATGCGATCTACATGCACGCTGGATTGTTCAGCCGCCTGGACTCGCTCTACAGCCAACGCACCGCGCTGGGGCTGACGCCGGAACAGTTGCGACTACTGGAACGCGTCCATCTGGATTTCGTGCGTGCCGGTGCCAAGCTCTCCGCCGAATCACAAGCGCGCTATGGAAAAATCATGGAGCAACTTGCCGAGCTGACCACCCAGTTTTCGCAGAATGTGCTCGCAGATGAGGCGGCGACGCATCTGTTGTTGAAGGACGAAAGCGACCTCGCGGGATTACCCGAGTCGGTGCGTGCCAATGCCAAACAGGCTGCCGTGGAGCGTGGACTTGACGGCTACGTGATCACCATTTCACGTTCGCTGATCGTGCCATTCCTGACATTTTCGGACAACCGTGCCTTGCGCGAACGCGCGTACAAGGCCTGGACTGGGCGCGGCGAGGGAAAGAATGAAGGCACCGCAAAATTCAACAATGCACCGATCATTGCCAAGATCATGGCGCTGCGCCTGGAGCAGGCCAAGCTGCACGGCTACTCGAGCTACACCGACTATGCACTGATGGACACGATGGCTGGTAAGCACGCGGCGGTGTTCGACCTGCTCATGAAAGTCTGGGTACCGGCCAAAGAGAAAGCGGCTCTCGAATGCGAGGCGCTGCAGGCGATGGCGTTGTCGCGCGATGAAAAAATCGATATCGCTCCGTGGGATTGGCGCTACTACGCCGAGAAAGTGCGACAGGCGCGCTACGACCTGGACGACGGTCTGGTCAAACCGTATTTCTCGCTGGACCGCATGGTCGAGGCGGCATTCGATTGCGCGCAACGGCTGTTCGGTCTCCGATTCGTCTATCAGTCTGATTTGAAGGCTTACCACCCGGACGTAAAGATCTATGAAGTGCAGAACGTCGATGGCTCGTTGCTTGGTGTGTTCCTGCACGACAATTTTTCACGCGCGACCAAGCGCGGCGGCGCGTGGATGAGCAGCTATCGGCAGCAGAGCCGCATCGATGGCGACATCTTGCCCATCATCGTCAACAACAATAATTTCGCCAAGGGCGCGGAAGGCAAGCCGACCCTACTCAGCTTTGACGATGCCCGCACCCTGTTCCACGAATTCGGCCATGGCCTCCACGGCTTGCTCTCCAGCGTGAATTACGAACGCCTTTCCGGCACCAGCGTATTGCGCGATTTTGTCGAGTTGCCCTCACAATTGTTTGAACACTGGCTATCCGAACCCGAGGTGCTGAAGCGCCACGCACGTCACGTTGAAACTGGCGAGCCGATTCCGGATGAGTTGATGGCGCGCCTCAAAGCAGCACGGAAATTCAACCAGGGTTTTGATACGGTTGAGTACACATCTTCCGCACTGGTCGATCTTGCGCTGCATTCGCAAACCGCCATCGCGGATCTGGACATCGCCCAGTTTGAAAAACAGGAGTTGGCCAAAATCGGCATGCCGCCACAGATTCTGATGCGGCATCGTCTTCCGCATTTCGGGCATCTCTTTTCCGGCTCCAGCTACGCTTCGCAATACTACGTTTACCTCTGGGCGGAAGTGCTCGACGCCGACGGCTTTGAGGCATTCGTCGAAGCGGGCAATCCATTCGACAATGCGACGGCGCAGCGCCTGCGCAAGTTTATCTATTCAAGCGGAAACACCATGGAGCCGACCGAGGCGTATCGCGCATTTCGTGGTCGTGCGCCGACGGTAACGCCAATGCTGAAGAAGAAGGGGTTGCTGGCGGAGGCTTAAGTCGGCTAGCTCCTTCACCCGGCAACTGGGGAAGGAGTCGAGCCGAAATTGCATCACCATACAAGGCTCAGTCCCTGAATTTCGGCACTTTCTTCTGCATGCTCGACATCATCGCCTCCTGCATATCCGACGACATCAGCATCGCCGCGTTCCAGGTGGCGATGTAATTGAGGCTGTCTGCCACCGAATGATCGCGGGCGTAAACGATCATTTCCTTGGTGCCGCGGATGGCCAACGGTGACTTGGCGGCAATTTCGGTCGCGATCTGCATCACCCCCTGCAGCAGCGCCTCGGTGGAATCAAACACACGATTGACCAACCCCAGGCGTTGCGCTTCTTCGGCCATGAACTTTCGACCAGTGTAGGCGAGCTCACGCACCATGCCGTCACCGATCAGCTTCGGCAGGCGCTGCAACGTCCCCACGTCAGCCGTCATGCCCATGTCGATTTCCTTGATGGAGAAAAACGCGTCGGCGGCGCAGTAACGCATATCGGCACAACAAATGAGATCAATGCCGCCGCCAATGCACGCGCCATGGATGGCAGCCAGGACGGGCTTCCTGCACCGCTCCAGACTGGTGAGTGAATCCTGCATCGAAAGAATCGTGCGGCGGAGTTTTTCGCGTTTGCGCCCTTCGCAATCGTCATCGACTTCATCGGCCACGCCGGCCAGCATGGCCAGATCAATGCCTGAAGTGAAATGCGCACCGTTGCCGCTGAGCACCGCCACCCGCACCACTGGCGTGTTGTCGATCCATTCGAATGCACTGCCGATCTCGCTCCACATGGTGCGATTCATGGCGTTGGCTTTGTCCGGGCGGTTGATGCGGACGTGGGCGACTTGATTGTCGACGGAGAGTTGAAGAGTTTCGAATGTGGGAATGCTCATACTGTCCTCGGTCACGGTTATTTTTTTGTTGCGGCAGCAGTTTTCAACATCTTCTCGGTACCCACATTAAAAAGCGCCGAGCCAGCCAGATTTTGCCCGCCATCCGTGACCAGCACCGTGCCGCTGACGTAAGAGGCCATCGGCGACGCAAGGAACACCGCTACCTGGCCGATCTCATCGACCGTACCCATGCGGCCTAGGGGAATGCTTGCCTCAAGTTGGGCGATTGCATCGGGAGTGGATAGTCGCTTCATGCCCTCCGTGCCGTCGATAGGCCCGGGCACGATGCTGTTGCAGCGGATGCCATGGCGGCCCCATTCCAGCGCCAAATTTTTCATCATCATGTCGATGCCGGCTTTTGCGGCCGCCACGTGCACCTGGTAGGCATAGGGCATGTACGCCTGCCCGGCGGAAATGAAAATGATGGAGCCCTTTGTCTCCTGCAATTGCGCAAAGGCAGCACGCGAAGCATTGAATGAGCCCATCAAATCGATATCGATGACCGTCTTGAAGCCGTTGGCCGACAACTGTTCGGCCGGCACCAGAAAATTGCCCGCCGCGCCGCAGACCAGCACATCGATGGCGCCCAACTCCGTTTTGGTCTTTGCCAGCGCCGCTTCGAGTGCGGTGAACTCGCGTACATCGGCCACGGCCGTACAAACAGTGGCGCCTAGTGCCCGCAACTCCGCCGCCGCGCCGTCGAGCTTGGATGCCGTGCGGCCACAAATGGCAATATTGGCGCCCAGGGCTGCGAAGTTCTTCGCCACGCCGAGATTGATGCCGCTGCCGCCGCCGGTGATGAAAACGGTCTTGCCTTTGAAAAGATCGCGCGAAAAATAGGAGGTGATGTTCATGTCAGTTTCCGGGTTTGAAGATGACTGGCGGCGACGAGTGCCACCGACATCCGCATATTCTACGTCCCACGCTCTGCCCTGCCGGAAAACGCGCCGCTGCGCGGGTGGCGGTGCGGCTGCGCAGCTACGTTAGAATCCATGCTGTTATCCGCCATCCCGCCAGTGAGTATGCCAACGCCTGCACCAGCCTCCATCGAATCCATGATTGTCGACATCGAGGTCGAATGTCGCCTACGCATGACCAAGATTCGTCAGGTCTCGCGGATGAAGGATGTGCTGCAGCTAAACGATATACGTCTTGCGGAAGAGTTACGCATACGCGCACCGGAAATTCGCGGTATCAACCAGTTGCAACTCGCCGCTGAAATACGCATGCGTGAGATCCTCGATGGCCACATTCAGGAATTGCGCGCAGTCCGCGACGTGCAGTCACTGGAGGCGGCGCGAAGCCACTTCCTGCATCGTGAATGGCATTGCCTGAAAGGCGTTTACCCGTTGCTATACCGCGAAGCCGAAGTGGAGTCTGATAAATTGCTCGGCCGCCTGGAACGTGAGATGGATGTAAAGCGCAGGCGGTCACGATAAATGCTTACTTCCGTCACCCTTACCCTTACCGTTCAATGAATACAGCCTGGTTTTTTCTCAGCGGCGCCATCCTGTTCGAAGTCGCCGGCAC
>JBDTPE010000274.1:0-4583 GCA_039932875.1 Betaproteobacteria bacterium
GGGCCGCGCGGGCGAATGTGGATGTGGTGCATCGACCGGATATGACGCTGGAGGCTCGCTGGGTGACCATCAGGTAGATGGTATGCCGGGTCTATTGGGGCGGCGGAGTCTAATTATTTTCGTCAAAACAATTTGACTCCTTCCCGGTGGACTCCCCTGTGCTCGGGGTATACGTTTGACGAGCTAGGCGTCGCGGCGCTTCGCTCCCCGTCCGCTCGAGCGAGATGTCAGGCGTGAAGGCTTTTCAACGAGCCTACCCGAAACATACTTGTGCAGAACGCTTGCAATAAATGTCTGATACGGCAGGCCCTCTTCAAGCGCGCGCGCTTGAATATCCATCAGATCCGGCGATGAAATGCGGATATTGACGCGTCGCTCTTTGATAAACGTCGCCGACGCGGCTGCTTTGAATTTGGCCAAGTCTGCTTTGGTCGGTGATATGGATTTCAGAACGCCGCCCTCATAGGCGGCGAGCATATCTTGTTCAAATTTGTCAAAGCGTTTCATTGTGGGTTCTCCCCTATCAAATAGTCGCGGGTCGCCTTTCGGTTTGGAATAATGGTCTTCAAAAAGAAGTACTCGGGCTCTTCGACATATGGAACAAGATGCACATATCCGTCCAGGGCGACGATGAAAACGAGCTGCTTGGGATATTTTCCGCTGTTAGGATGCCGCAAAACATCAAGCACCCCGCCAGCCTCGATTGCAAGAACGGCCTCTTCGAAGGAAATTCCTCGCTCGGCTTTCAGTTGCTCATTCTTTTCATGATTCCAGCGAAACGGCTTCATTTTTGCACGGTAGCATATTGTGTGCCTAATGTCACCAGAACAATGATCCGCCGAGCCAGAGTCGAAATGACTCGGTCAAAATATTTGACACCGACCCCTTTGAGTATGGTTTCAAGCTGGCGCGGTCAACTTTGAGTGGGTTCATGCTTGAGCTAGCGCGTAGGTTGGGCTAGCTCTACCAGCCCAACAACGGTCCTGATCGTGCGCCCGATTAATGGCTTTAGGCACGGCGTATTGCAAGCTGCTCGCCTCTCGCCTGCCACTCACGCCCCAGGAGCCCATACAGGCCTGAGTCCGACACCTCGCCCGCAACGATCCAACGTTCGCGTAAATGTCCTTCCTTCTTGAACCCTAAGCGCTCGAGGCTTTTGGCAGAGAGCTCGTTGCGTGGGTCTATGTCAGCTTCCACACGATTGAGTGCGAGCTGCGAGAAACCAAAATCGAGCAGCGCGGTAAGCGCCTCCGTCATGTAGCCTTGTCCCCAGCAATCTGCACCAAGCGAATAACCCATTTCTGCTCGCCGGCACTGCGGGAAGAGATTGAAAAGCGAGCACTCCCCGATTAGTGCCTGATCCTCCTTGCGCTCTAAGCCTAGACAAAGATATCTGCAAGCGGCTAAGGCGTCGATGTCTCTAGCAATTCGTTCATGTGCCGTGGAGATTGTGGGCCACGCCGGCCGACTAAGGTAGCGTGCCACGCGTGGATCAGAGAATATGGCGAACAAGGCTGATGCGTCTGCTTCGCGCAGCGGACGCAGAACGAGCCTGGGCGTAGGTAGGGTGACTTCGTCGAACGTGGTCATGCGGGAGAGTGTGGGTGACTTACGCGGTTAACGAATGAGCGCGTAGGTTGGGCTGGCTTTACCAGCCCAACAACGGTCAGCGAGCCTATTGGAATTGAGCAACATGTGATGGCATTGTTGGGCTGATGAAACCGGGACCAACGCTCGCGCTCAGCCGCGGCAAGCCGAGCAACGCGAGGCGAGTCCGTTGGCTGGAGCGCGTTGCTGCGCATCAGACGATTTTCTTCCAACGCTTGAACGCCTGAATATCCTCTGGAGATAGAAGGAACCATTCACCTTCTCCACGCCTGTCCGCGAACCGCCTGTGCCAATACGCTTCAACGCCGCCCGGATCGTCTGTTTCGATACTGTGAATTGTTGTTGGCGGAACTGGAATTTTGATAGCTAGCTGCCGTTCCCGGCTTCCAAGAGAAATTGTTCGCCCAATTTTGTGGTGCTTTCCGGAACGCATGAGGTAAACGTAGCCGGTGCTCACCTTGGCCTGCTTTTGAGCTACCTCAACTGCGGAGTCCTTGAGTTCCGCATTGCAAAGAACCAATACGTCTTCAAAGCCCGCTCGCGTCTCGCAATAGGCCACCGCTCGCCGGAGAAGGCCTTCTTTTCCTTCGTTGTATAGCGCCCGTTCGCCAGGGAATGTCTTGTCCTCTCGGGCTTTCCGTATTAGTTCTCCTTTCACAGGGATGTGTCCCAACTCCCGCGCGAAGGCGACGAACTTATCAACAACGAGGTCCTTGCTGTGGGCACTCTGCAACTTGTTCGGCGCATAGCCGGCCTCCGTTAGGGCATCGCCCCAGCGAAGCCAGAGATGAGGAAACCAGTCGTACGTTCCTATGCCGGTGGCCGTCTTGAAAGCGCGAACGCCTGGCGCCTTGCCGCCGTTTGCGTCGGCAATGCACTGTATTTCACCTATGATGCGGGCCTTAGCGTTCATTTGATTTGTCCGAGGCCCAACGGCCGAGATAAGTGGCGCCGCGCTTTTACGGCGTCCAGCGACCGTAGGGAGCGACCTTGATTGAAGAGTTAGACCGCATCACGCACTATGCCAGCTGAATGCGACGGCAATTGCAGCGCCGACTAGCAACAGAGCCGCAAAGCCGAAGGCCGACTTTCGTGAGTACGCAACCTCTATTGCGGTTGTCGCAATGAGTGGCGCTCGAAAGAGAGCGACTTCGTGTGCCACGACCAGCGCAACGAATAGTCCCGCGATGGCGGCGACTGACCACCATGAACCGGTGGCAATCAGTGCGACTGGCATAAGAAATGGTGCGAGGGCCGCGGCACGACCCCAAACGGTTGTGTACTTTGCAATGAAGGAGAAACCCTTGCAGCTTCGACACTGGACGGGGCCGCCGCGCCAAGACGAATGTTTGGCGAAGTAGCCAATGGTGTTCATTCGACAATGTGGGCACTGTGACATTTGATGAGGTCAACTATATTTAGGGAGCACAGAGTCTCCCGAACATTCCACGCTGCTCCCTATCACGCCATGCAAAAGTGGAAGTTTGTCCATATTTAACAAGCCCATAGCGCGAGCAGCTCCTGGCCAACTAACCATTAACAGAATCACGAAAAGCGGCAACGACATTCTCTCATCTCCGCATTGTAAAGCACGATCAAAATTGTAAAACCAATACTGGCGCGCTTTTACAGCCATTTATGCTCCAAACGCCGCGACAGTGCTAGCTTTTACCCCGCCGCCCGAACCTCCACCGGAATCCCATTCAACGCCGCATTCCCCGAAATCGCATCGATAAACTTCTCATCGCTGATGTCGTTGAAGCTCGCACCCGCGTGAGCGTTCGCGATGGCCATGCGCGCGCCTTCGCGATCGTGCCCCCAGCCGTGCGGGAGGCAGACGACGCCTGGCATCACATCGGTAGTGGCTTCAACGGGTACGTTCAGCTTGCCGATACGCGAACTCAGTTCGATGACCTGGCCGCTGGTCAAGCCACGCGAGGCGAGGTCGTCCGGGTGCATCAGCAACTGATGGCGCGTCTTGCCTTTGACGAGGCGGTGGTAGTTGTGCATCCACGAGTTATTGCTGCGGACGTGGCGGCGGCCAATGAGGTGCAGGCTTTTCGGCGCGCTGCCCAATAGCTCGCGATTGAAGCGCGCCATATCCGCCAGCATCGGCGCCGGGGCGCAGTCGATGAGTTTGTCTTCGGTTTCGATACGCGTCTCCAGCGATGGCTTCAGCGCACCAAGGTCGATCCCGTGCGGTGCCGCTTTCAAGGACTCCATCGTGGTGCCTTCGCGATTGCCGCTCTTTTTCAACATGCCACCGATGATGTGCTGCAGCGGCGGCATAGGGGTGAATTCGCGGCCGAGTTTGGCGGCCAGTTTTGCGCCGATGCCGGAAAAAATTTCCCAATCGTAGCGCTCGTCTTCGGGCCGCGTCCAGAATGCTTCGTTATAGCGGGTGACATTGCGCACCGCGAAGGCGTTGAAAATCAGATCGTAGTGATCGTGATTGAGGGCGGACGTGGGCGGCAAAATCAAGTCTGCATGGCGCGTAGTCTCATTCATGTAGATGTCGATGGAGAGCATGAACGCCAGCGATTCAAAGGCGCGGTCAAGTTGTCTACCGTTCGGTGTGGAAAGGACCGGATTGCCACACATGGTGATGAGCCCGTGAATCTGACCATCACCGGGCGTGAGGATTTCTTCGGCTAGCGCCGCGACCGGAATCTCGCCGCCGGACTCGGGCAGACCGCTGACGCGCGATTTCCATTGCGCGTAATGGCCGGGCCGGGTACCGGGGCCGGTGATGGGAATGATCGGATTGGTCGGCATGGTGCCACCGATGCGGTCCAGGTTGCCGGTGACGATATTGAGCAACTGCACTAGCCATTGGGCGACGGTGCCAAAGGGCTGAATGCAGGCGCCGATACGGCCATAGGCAATGGCAGTACGTGAACCGGCAAAGTCGCGCGCGAGACGTCTAATTTCATCCGCTGCGATACCGGTCGATGCGGCGGCGATTTCCGGTGTGA
>JBDTPE010000275.1:0-4566 GCA_039932875.1 Betaproteobacteria bacterium
GTCAACGCACCTGCGGCTGTCTACTGGGCTATCTTGGCTATGCCGAGTTACCCGGTGGCGGTCAGCTTGCCTACAGCGAGCTTGGCTTTATCACCATAAAGGGCAAGCGCATTGAAGGCACCGGCATCGTGCCGGATGTGGAAGTTTCACCGGCACGCGAAGATATTTTGTACAGCCGTGATCGCGTTCTTGAAGCCGCAGAAAAATTCTTGGGCGAAAAGGTTAAATCGCAACCCGAGCCCCTAACGACAGGAAAACTTTAATGAAAATACTCGTACTCGGCGCCGGTGGGACCGGCGGCTATTTCGGCGGACGGCTGCATCAAGGCGGCGCAGATGTGACATTTCTGGTTCGTGAAAAGCGTGCCCAACACATTGCGCAACATGGCTTGCAGATCGAAAGCCCTAATGACAAAGTAACGCTGCAAGTCAAGACGGTGCAAGCCGCCAATGTAGCGCCTGACTACGACATCGTTCTGCTTTCCTGCAAAGCCTATGATCTGGAATCGAGCATAGAGGCGATCCGACCGGCGATGCACGCCGGCACTTGCGTGGTGCCATTGCTCAATGGCATCTCGCACATCGCGTCGCTCGATGCCGCGTTTGGCAAGTCCCGCGTGATGGGCGGCACCTGCCAGATCGCTGCCACGTTGACCAAAGACGGCGTGGTCAAGTCGCTCATCGATGTCCACGGCATCAACTGGGGCGCGCGTGACCCATCGCAACAGCCGCTCGCCGATGCGCTTGGCGTGGCGTTTTCAACAACCGTCGTCGACTGGAAAGTCTCCGACAACACCATGCTGGACATGTGGGAAAAGGTCGCATTCCTCTCCACACTGGCGGGAATGACCTGCCTCATGCGCGCCTCGGTTGGCGAAATCCTCGCGACCGACGATGGACGCGCACTGATGAAACGCCATCTCGATTCCTGCGTGGCAGTTGCGACGAAAAGCGGCTACCCACCACGCGCACCGGTCATCGAGCGCTACGAAAAAGCCATCACCACAGTGGGTTCGCCACTCACTGCCTCGATGCTGCGCGACCTCGAAAGCGGCGGCCCGGTGGAAGCAGATCACGTGGTTGGCTTTATGCTCGGCAAGGCCCGCGAATTGGGCGTCGACGACACGATGCTATCGGTGGCGTACGCACATTTGAAGGCTTACGAGAATCGTCGGGCGGCTAAGCGTCTGCCTGCATAAACTTGATTAGAACGCCTATTGACGCGCTTCTCGAAATGAAATGCCGCGCGAAGGGGCGCCAGATAATGAGTTTCGCGTCTGCGCTGATATCAAAGCGGTCGGGTAATGTAATTTGTGGTTGAGCTGATTCAGATTGAATTCGAGCCTTGCTCCTTAGATTTGCGCGAATTTGGTCGAGGCTGCGCGTCGTTTGCAGAGGCGGCAGCGTGTCGCTAGACTTTGCGGGAGCGAGCCGGTGTGGTCGAGATTCCGACTCGATGCAAAACTCAATTCGAGTTATGATTGTACATATATACAGCCTTTCAATTCGATCCATTGATTGCAAGCGCGTTTTCCGGCTTTTTTGTCCCAAGTTGTGCAACAACCAAAAGCGTTGTGCGTCAAAATCGACTATTAAATTACGTTAGGCCTCACCACTTTCGCATCACTTCAGTTGGAGGAAAGCGCAAACACGCCCCACAGAAGCATGGGCGCGTCATTGTGTTGGCACTGTGCACTTACGTGCGACTTGTTTAACTTACTACGGACGGAACGAAATGAAACCTCTACTCGCGATTGCCATTGCGCTGATTGCATCTGCTCCTGCTGCAATCGCTCAAACAAAGACCTCATCCGATAAGGCACTCGAATCGCGAATCATCGCGCTGGACAAGCAGGGTTGGGAGGCTTGGAAAAACAATGACCCCAATTGGTTTAAGACGAACACAACCGATAGCTTCGTCTCCATTAGCTCGGATGGCATCAATACAAAGACTGAGGTGGTCAAATCTATTTCTACCGATTGCAAGGTGGCATCCTTCTCACTTGCCAACTTCAAGTTTTATAGACTAGACACGAACGCGGTCCTCTTGACCTACACTGCGACGCAGGACGCGATTTGCGGAGGAAAGAAGGCGCCAGCTACTTTGCAGGTGGCAGTGAATTATGTAAGCCGTGGCGGCAAATGGCTCGAAGCAATGTATATGCAAGCGCCCTGAGCTGTGAGGCCTAACCCCTCATTCCAGCGGATTGCCTTCGGCAACCGCTGAATTCAAACGTTAGGCGTCACCATGCCGACCATACGCGACTGGATAATCATCGTGGTCATGGTGCTGGGCGCCATAGTCATAGTTGTTAGCTTCGTTTTAGGCCTGATCACCGGGAAAGTGTTTGCGCCGGGTGGTCTGCTCGGGGCAGTTGCTGGCCGCCCATACTTCGTGACCCGTGCAGAGGCTCCGATAAGGTTTTGGTACCACGTGAGTTGGTACGGCGCCTTAACGGCGCTGATCTGCTTTCTAGTTGCAGTCTACGTCTTGCATCCGGAGAAATTCCATTGGTGAGCAGCGCGCTCGAGGTGGTGACGCCTAACAACAAGTTGGAGCGGCCGTGAGTCAGCGTGGGGCAAAATCTTGCGAACCGGCAGCGTGGCCGGCCGCTCAACAGGATCGTTAGATGGCATTGAATGAAGCACCTCCTCTTCGTATGCAGCCGTAACAAACTCAGAAGTCCCACGGCGGAGGAAGTATTTGCATCGTGGCCAAATTTCGAAGTGGCTTCGGCTGGCCTCGACAATGATGCCGAGCTCAAGCTAACCGCCGAGCTGGTCGCCTGGGCGGATATCATCTTCGTAATGGAGAAGATTCATCGCAGTAAGCTGAAGGCTGCGTTCGGGCCGCAACTTAAGAAGCAGCACGTCATTTGCCTGGATATCCCGGATCGATTTAAGTTTATGGATCCCGACCTGGTACGCATCCTCAAGCGGAAGGTTCCAAAGTTCCTCGGAGTGAGCGCCAATGCCATCTAACAATAAGTTGGAGTCGGACCGTGGAGCATCGTGGACGCGCCGTGCTCGCAATGGATTGCGCGCTGGCCGGTGCGAAATGGCATCGTGGCCGGCCGCTCAACAGAATCGTTAGAAGGCACCAGCATGCAGTGGCGAGTCATTGAGTACCGCGAGTTCTACGATGTTCCGAGAATGATCGTCGCGACAAATGACGAGGGCGCATTCTTGTTCTATTCGCGATTTGACGAACACCTCGATAGCTATCTCACTCACTACGAAGTATTTCGACTGCCTAATACACTCATAAACGATTTGCCGAGATCCTGGGTTGATCTCGAACAGCGGGCCATCGGGCGCATAGCCGATGTCCCCGTCAACGAATTGCCGTTTGCGGTGGAGCGCCGGATATCGTGAGAGAAGAGGCGGCAGTGCCTTCTAACAATCAGTTGGAGTCGGCCGCGGCTCAACGTGGCGCGCATATTTGCGAACGGTCCTCGTGGCCGGCCGCTCAACAAGCTAGTTAGCCATCAGGAGGCAACGTGGCGATATGGCACGGCGTCGGAACTCATAGAGCGAAGAAGTTTGTCTGCGGATACTGCGGCCAGACCGTTGCGTCCGAAAAAGGTTGGATTACCGAGGGCAACGCACCGCATTCATACGTTTATGTCTGCCCGCATTGCACCGCGCCCACATTCTTCGCTCCGAACGGCCAAGTCCCAGGTGTGGTGCCTGGCGAGGAGGTTGGGCACCTTCCAGAGCATGTGAAAGCGCTCTATCGTGAGGCCCGCCAATGCGTAGCAGTGAACTCCTGCACAGCGTCAGTTCTTGCCTCGCGAAAGCTTCTGATGCATATCGCAGTCGCTCAGGGCGCCAAGGCTGGGGAAACCTTCATGGCGTACGTGGAATACTTGGCTGCGAACGGGTTTGTGCCTCCCAATGGGAAGGGATGGGTCGATCACATCCGAAAGAAGGGAAACGAGGCCAATCATGAGATTTCGCTCATGACACCGGCAGATGCAGACGAACTCATCGCATTCTCTGAGATGTTGTTGAAGTTCATCTATGAGTTTCCGAACAGGGTGCCAAAGGGTGGACCCTGATGGCTAACAAGTCACTGGAGCGGACCGGGAAGCACCGTAGGGTGTCGGTACCGCGCTTTGCAACTTGTACGCGGCTGCATCAAGGGCTTCGGTGGCCGGCCGCTCAGTTCAATCGTTAGACAGCATCTATGGGCGCCCTAAGCGACATCTCACATAGTCCGTACAGCGCGGCTTTAATTGGGAGCCTTCTTGTTGCAGCCATATTCGTTAAGCGCACCCGCCTATTCGCTGTGTTTGTGGCGCCTGGTGCAGTTGCGGGCGGTGTCGTCGGCGCACTATCAGCGGCGCCATACGAGACGGTGCGGTTCGCGTCGTTCTTATTCAATTTGTCCGCTTTGGGAATGGCGGTCGTTATCGCACTTCAACTGGCGTTCGGTTTCGGCATTTACAACGTTCTTCACAAGGTGGACAAGGATGCTGTCTAACAACAAGTTGGAGCGGCTGTGAGAAGTCGTGGCGCGCCGCTCAGGCGCGAAGCGGCAGCGTGGCCAGCCGCTCAACAAGCT
>JBDTPE010000276.1:0-4538 GCA_039932875.1 Betaproteobacteria bacterium
CTCAAAGTCGCCCACGTAGCCGCAACGAGGCAACGCATGGCGCAATCAGGTCGATGCTTGCTTGGTCTCGTGTAACTGATCGCGTTTCGCCAACGTCGGAAACCAGCGCATCCATAGGGCAGCGACCAGCAGCGTCCCCAATCCACCCAACGCCACCGATGCGACCGGACCGACCAACGCCGCAGTCGCACCTGATTCGAATTCACCCAGCTGATTCGAGGCGCCAATGAAAATGGAGTTGACCGCACTCACGCGTCCGCGCATCTCATTCGGTGTGTCGAGCTGTACCAACGACTGTCTGATCACTACGCTGACCATGTCGGCTGCACCACTGATCAGCAATGCAATGAAGGAAATTACGAATACAGTGGACAGGCCAAATACCAGCGTGGACGCGCCGTACACGGCGACGGCCATGAACATGCGCTTTCCCGCTTTGCGCTGGATGGTCCACCGTGTAAGTGCAATGGACATTACCAGCGCACCGACGGCAGGTGCGGCCCGTAGTATTCCCAATCCCCACGGCCCTACGTGCAATATGTCCTTGGCAAACATCGGCAACAGTGCCACCGCGCCGCCGAGTAGCACCGCGAACAGATCGAGTGAGACGGCACCAAGAATTTGCGGGCGCCGCCAGATGAAATGAAAACCGGCAAGTATCGTGTTCCATGTCACCGGCTCTTTGACTGGCGGTACGTGCGCGTGTCGCACACTCATGAACAGACCAGCAGAAACAGCGAATAGCCCGGCGCAAACCGCATAAACCACATGCGCGCCGGCAACAAAAATAATTCCCCCTAGCGCCGGACCACCGATGACCGCGAGTTGCATGCCAGCTGAACTGAACGCCAGCGCCTTGGGGAGAAGTCTTGTTGGCACCAGTAGCGGCACCAGCGCCTGTTGCGCGGGTCCCTGAAATGCTTTGGCCGTTCCTAGTGCGACCGACAAATACAGCAGCAAATCTCTGTCTATCCAATGCGCGAGCTCAGTGGCCGTCAACGCGACACCGATCAGCGCCTGCACTGCCATGCAAATGCCGAGAATGCGACCGCGGTGGCCGTGATCAGCAGCATGGCCTGCTGGCAAGGTCAACACCAGGGCAGGCAGAAACTGGCAGAGACCCACCAGACCAAGATCCCAGGCGCTGTTCGTGAGGTTGTACATTTGCCAACCCACTGCAACCATCAGCATCTGATTGCCAGCGGCACTGGCCACGCGTCCTGACCAGAAGCGCAGGAACTGTGGTGCACGTCTTAACGAAAAATCAATTCCGGCGTCAGTCAATTTTTGTGGGGTCGATTTCAGGCTATTTGCATGTTGGCGGTTCGCGCGCAGAAATTACAAATTACGGTCGGCGTAGCACAGACGGGATTGGAAAAAAGTGTTAGTTTAACGCCGACTGATTCAGTCGGTTTTCGCAGCGCACTTTGGAGAGAACACCACATCCACGCAGGATAGACAGCCAGCAGCACTCTGTGCATTTGTAAAGTGTTGTTAATTGGGGTGCAGTTGACTGACAAACGTGGATAACTCGCTTACAGTCTATCCACACTGATCTTTGGTGTTACTAGTAAACGTGCGCATAGCGGTGCATTTTTGCGCATGAAACGTATTCGACTTGATTGACAAAGCGCCTTCGTCCAGCACCTTGATATGCTGACATCACGGCGGCGGATCACGATGAGATATGCGAATTTTGTAGTTTGACTTTTTCTGCACCGTCAAAATAATCCAGCCTGCAGAAATTCCGATCAGCGAGCGACAGTTCGCGTACTGCAATTCACACTATTAGCTCCAAGACCCACATGCAACCAGGCTGTTCGACTAAGCGAGTTTTAGAAGCCAACCTTGGCCGGGATGGTGCTTGCACCCGCGCGAACAGGTGGTTTCCGCGCATCGCTGTGGCCTGTGCGCTATCGGCTGTTTTGTCCGTCTCTCTGGCGCAAACGGCTGAGCCGGAGCCGATTACCTCACCGCGACTGGGTGTGCCTGAAGTTCTTTCGCCCATGGGCTTTCCGCTATGGATCAGAATTCCGCTTGTTGCGACTGACGCCGCGATAAACGCTGCTGAATCGAGTTTCGCGCTCGGGCCGCGCCCGATCAATGCTGGAATTCCATTTATCGAAAACGCTGAAATCAGCGTGGAGCGTCAGGGCGACAAACACTTTCTGGTAATCAGATCACGCCAATCGGTAAACGAATTGGCGGTGGGCTTGGTAATTCGCGAACAACTGAAACGCGGCGTTCGCAGTCGCGAATTCACTGTCCTGCTTGATCCGCCAGTGCTGTTTGAGGCACTACTGGCGACCCGCGCTGCGGAAGCCGCGCAGAAAGCGGAATCTTTAGCGCCAAAATTGCCCCCGCAGGCACTGGTCATCGAACCGACAGCGACGCCACCCGTTGCCACGACGCGTGCCTCGCGACCAGTGCGTCCGGCCCAGTCAAACTCGCGGCCCCGGCGGGTTGCTGCTGTCACCGCAGTTAAACCCTCAAATACAGTGGTCACATCGATAACGCCTGATCGCAGAGTGGCCCAAAGTGAACGCACAACAGCCGCCTCGGCTATACACTCCAGACCAAAAAAGGCCACCCCCGACAAGCCGCTGCGCCTTTCGTTGAGCGTCGGTGACTTATCTGCACTGCCAACGGCCAACGAAGCCACGCGAAATGAACTCCGCCGGCGTCAATTGATACTCGACACCGATACGCTCATGTCTGCGTTGCTCGAGCGAAATCACAAGATCACGCTGCTGGAAAAGGAACTCTCGGCCCTGGCGGCGCGGGTGATGGCAACCGAACGCTCACTAAATATTCCCGCGCCTTCTGCTGCGAGCGCAGCGCCGACTTCAATCGCCACAGCTTTGAACCCGACGGTGACATCGACGTCGGCTGCCACGCTGTTACCGTCTGCGCCAGCGCCGACAGCCACTGTCCCAGTTGCACCGCCGCCGCAGGTGACCGCCACAGTAGCGCCACCCAAACCACCTGCAGGCGTCACTCCGCAGCCGACAGAATCTGTCCAGCCCACATTGAGCTGGTGGAGCGTAGCACTTGTTACACTTGGGTTGCTGGCTTTCGTCGTTGCGACGCTGGCAATCATGCGCCGCCGGCGCAATGCGCGTGAGCAAGCGTATGCGCCTGAGGTGGCGGTCGAACATATGTCTGGTCCGCTGGCGGAAGTGCCCAAGCGGGTGATGGCGCCGACGATCTCCGAATTTTCAGAGGAACGTATTGCCGTCAATGCGCCGGCGCTAGCGCCTGTTGCAGAAATTTCCGCCGCGACATTTCCAGAAATCCACTTCGAACTGCCTGACACCTCAAACGGCACAGATGTCACCGACGAGTCGGCGCTATCGACAAATGCTCACACAACGGTCGACGGGCCGGCGGACACGACACAGCAGGTACCGTCACAAGCATCCAATGCAGATGCGCAACCCGCGCCTGACGATATTCGCGGACGCCGCACCCGCTATTTGCAGAGCCGTTATCAGGATATTGCTATCCTACTGCCGCCTTTGGACGCACCACAGCGACTGATCAAGCAGGCTGGTCGCATACACGACGAGGGTGCGGTGGACTATGCGAAGCGGCTGCTGAAGTTCGCGGCCTACAGTCGCCCGTACGCCGAGGAATACTGGCTTGCACTGCTCGAACTCTTGTATCGCGAGAAGTTTGCCAACGACTATCTGGTTAACGCAAAGTGGTTCCGGTCGTACCTTCCCAAGTCCGCAAATTGGGATGAAGTACAAAGGATCGGTTATCTACTGGATCCGGCTGCGCCACTATTTGCCAGTGCGGCGGCGTGGTCGCACGAGGAACCGATCCTCGGCACCTGGCTGCCCGCCAGCCACGAAACTGCCACGCAGGTGAGTGTCAGACCCGGGCTTAAGCTTGAACTTGCCAACTGATCATTAGACCGCAAGCAATCCAGATGACAAAAGAAAACTTCAACCCGGATTTCGCCATCGAAAGCACGCGAGATCTCGTCGACTCGATTATGCGCGTCGAGACCTTGCTTGGGCCGCATACACTGGAACGCTACCGTACCGTTTGCTTCGCATTTGCCGACGAAGAGACTGCGCTGTCAGTAGGCCAGTTGCGGCTGGCCTTGCAGGTTGAGGATTATTTGGACTGGGTTTTGCGCAAGGATATGCAGCGTCTGCAGTTATGGCGTATGGAGTCCCGCCGCAAAGATTCGCTGGCCGCCAGCAGGCAGATCGCTGATTTGTGGCAGGCTCTGGGGCTTTGCCTGGGACGATATGCACTGGGCGCAAAGGAATGGCTCAAGACACCCGAGCAGGAAACGGGTCTGCTACCGCTAACGATTGCTGTGGCATTGCATTGCTACGTGAATGAATTACGTTGGCGTGCTCGCGCCGAACTCGCATGCGATGTGCCGCTCAAGGCACTGCATCGACTTTACGCAATGGCCGAAACCCGCAACATCGCCGATCAGGAAGTATTTCCATACGAGGCCGATGTCGATTTCTCGATCACGCCCAAAGGCCAGTATGTGCTGATGTTGCTGATGGCAG
>JBDTPE010000277.1:0-4535 GCA_039932875.1 Betaproteobacteria bacterium
GGGCGATGATGGAAGAAATTACCAGTTTGATGAATGGCTTCGTCGTCGTACTCACGCCTTACAATCTGGGTTTGATGATGGTCGGTATTATCCTCGGCGTCCTCATCGGAGTATTGCCGGGTCTGGGCGGCGCAAACGGTGTCGCCATTCTGCTGCCACTGACGTTTTCGATGAACCCCACGTCCGCCATCATCATGCTCTCTTGTCTTTACTGGGGAGCGTTGTTCGGCGGCGCGATAACGTCAATCCTGTTCAATATTCCTGGTGAACCATGGTCGGTGGCAACGACCTTTGACGGCTATCCCATGGCGCAACAGGGCCGCGCAGGCGAAGCGCTGACCGCCGCGTTTACCTCTTCATTCGTGGGCGCGCTGGTCGCGGTGCTGATGATCACCTTCACCGCGCCGCTGGTCGCGAGGTTCGCATTGCAATTCGGACCACCAGAATATTTTGCGGTTTACCTGCTCACGTTCTGCAGTTTTGTCGGCATGTCCAAGGGCTCACCGTTCAAGACTATTGCGGCGATGATGATTGGATTCGCCTTGGCGGCTGTCGGCCTCGACACCGTTACCGGGCAGTTGCGCATGACGTTTGGCTACACCGAGTTGCTCAAAGGGTTTGATTTCCTCATCGCGGTAATCGGCTTATTCGGCATTGGTGAAATTCTGCTGACGATCGAAGAGGGTCTTGCGTTCAAAGGTGCCGAGGGCAAGATCAAGATGCGTGTCGTCATCGATACCTGGAAGCAACTGCCAAAGTACTGGAAGACCTCGATTCGCTCGTCCGTCATTGGCTGCTGGATGGGCATCACGCCAGGCGGCGCCACGCCAGCATCGTTCATGGGCTATGGGGTCGCCAAGAGTATGTCGCCGAACGGTGCGAATTTTGGCAAGGGTGAGATGGAAGGCGTCGTCGCACCCGAAACAGCTGCTCACGCGGCGGGTACTGCCGCGTTGCTGCCTATGTTGACATTGGGCATTCCAGGCTCACCGACTGCAGCCGTGTTGCTGGGCGGTTTGCTCATATGGGGCTTGCAGCCCGGGCCATTGCTGTTTACGGAACAAAAAGACTTTGTCTGGGGCCTCATTGCGTCGATGTACCTGGGCAATATCGCGGGCTTGATCGTGGTACTGACGACAGTGCCGTTCTTTGCGGCGATTCTGCGCATCCCGTTCTCGATCGTCGCGCCGGTAATCCTGGTGATTTGCGCCATCGGCGCTTACACCGTCCACGGCTCGATGTTCGATGTCTGGCTAATGGTGATATTCGGTGCCGTCGGTTATATCTTCAAGAAGCTCGATTACCCCTTGGCACCGCTAGTATTGGCACTGGTGTTAGGTGACCGCGCCGAGGATGCATTCCGGCAGTCGATGCTGATGTCGCAGGGCACCATGACGATATTCTTTGCCAATGGTTTGGTGTCAACCATCACCACCCTCGCAATGGTGATGTTGTTCTGGGCGCCGCTCAGCGCAGTTATTGCCAAACTACGTGGCAAGTAACGACCAGGGGGAATAGACATGCCTGTAATCTCAATGACGCAAGAAATGGCCACCTTGGGCAAGGACGTTGCCCTTGGTGTGTGCGAGGCACTAGGGCTGGAGCAGGTCCGGCACGAGGTGGGCGATGTCGTTGCAGGCCGCATGCAAGTAAAGAAGAGTCTGATTCGACGGCTTCGGGAAGGCAAAGCGAGCGCTATCGAGCGCTGGGTTGCCGACGAGAAGACCATCTCTATTTTTACCGCCGAGGAAGTCTTCGATCTTGCCGTCAAAGGAAACGTACTGATACGTGGCTGGGGGGCGACACTTTGGCTGCGTTCGGTTTCGCACATCCCCGGCATCCACGTGTGCGCGCCAATGCCGCTGCGGGTGAAACGCCTGATGGCGCGCCTGGAAACGGACGACGAGAATCTTGCGCGTAAAGAGATTCGTGTGGACGACGCGGCGCGTGCGGCGCGAATGGCCGAGCATTTTGACGTCGACTGGGGCGACCCTGCGCTTTACGATTTGACACTTAATACTGAACGCATCCCGGTTGCCAACTGCGTTGATATGGTGTTGACATTGGTCAGGAGTGCCGCGTTCGCTGAAACCCAGGAGTCGCGACAGCATCTATTGGACCTGGCGCTTGCGGCACATGTACGGGCTGCCCTACGCGCAGGCGAGGATACGTCACATGTGGATATCGCCATCGTCGCTAACAAAGGTGCCGTCACCTTGTCCGGAATTGTCTCCAATCCGCGCGAGCATGATCGTTGCGTTGAAGTTGCCAGTGTGATCGAAGGTGTGTCAACGATTGACAATCAACTGGCGGCCATGACCGGCGGACTCGGTGGCCGTATTTTTCCAGGCGGCCTGGTTCGCTGAAAAACGTTTATCGAGCGAGAATTGCCTGAATCTTGCCCTTTTGTTTTAAACGCGAAAGCGTTTCAGCGGACAGATTCATGTAAGAAGCCAGTTCTTTCATCGGCACCCGTTCATATAGGTCGGGATGCTTGCGCAGAAACCGCTGCACGCGCCCTGCTGCATCCAGCATGTGCAATGTAATGGTGTGCGCCATGACCTCCGACATCAAGTGCATGACCTCGTATTCAAAGTCATCCTTGATTGAGGGGTGCTTGTCGAGGAACTCAACCCACTGTTCCATGGACAAGTGCGCTACGCGCGACTTCATCACTGCGCGGATTGAGTACGGCGCGGGTGTACGAAGCCGCCAGGCCGCGTAGCTGGTGTCCATCTCATCCTCTTTCGAGAAGCGCAAGATCATTTCCTTGCCTTCCTGATTCGCTACCACACGCTTGAGGATGCCATCGAGAATGAAGTACTGGGCCATGTCGTGATCGCCCTGGCCCAGCAACAAATCTCCCTTCTTGTAATCGGTGATCGACAGGTATTTTTCAAGCTCGGTGAACGCGCGAGGCTTGAGTGTGCGCAACACTATATTACGTGCCAACTGGGTGCGAATGAGTTCGCGTTGCGGGTGAGAGCTGAGTAGTGTCATGGCGGTTTTGGTTGACTATTGACAGGCATCAAGGCGACTCTATTGTGGCATTTTTATGATGCGTATTCACAAAGCGAAATCTGCAATTGTTGTGGCTTGATACAAGTCAATAAGTCCGTCGCGTCACACAAGGGCCGCTACCAACTGACCCACGATTCTGTAAACAGAAAAATAAAGTTGAGGAGATTTGTATGGCTACCAAGAACATTCCCGAAGTTGCATACAGGTATCAGCCGTTGGGTGCGAGGCAAGCTTTCGCGAAAACTTACGTGGCGACGACTTGAGAAGCGTCCGAGCGGCGCTCCTTCCCTGATCGACCCCAAACGAAAAATACTGGTTCAATTCATAGCTTGAATAGACCGAGAAAGCGCGAGGCATCCCAACATGACCAATGATGCACAATCCACAGAACAGACCGATGGTTTTCATCTGGTTATCGACGCCCTGAAGCTTAACGGGCTAAATACCATCTACGGCCTGCCGGGAATACCAATCACTGACCTGACGCGTAAAGCGCAGGCGGCTGGAATGCGCATGATTTCTTTCCGCCATGAGCAAAACGCCGGCAATGCCGCAGCAATCGCGGGGTTTATCACCCGGAAGCCCGGCGTTTGCCTGACGGTGTCGGCGCCGGGATTTCTTAACGGGTTGACCGCGCTGGCCAATGCCACCGTCAACTGCTTTCCCATGATCCTGATTTCCGGTTCCAGTGAACGCGAAATTGTCGACCTGCAGCAGGGCGACTACGAAGAGATGGATCAGCTCGCCATCGCCAAGCCGCTATGCAAAGCCGCCTTCCGGGTGCTCAATGCCGAAGACATCGGCATTGGTGTGGCACGTGCCATTCGTTCTGCCGTGTCCGGTCGTCCGGGCGGTGTCTATCTCGATTTACCGGCCAAACTTTTCGGGCAGACCATGGATGCCGAGGCGGGTAAGAATTCGCTGATCAACGTAGTCGACGCCGCGCCGCGGCAAATTCCCGGCGCAGATGCAGTCGATCGCGCATTGGCGCTACTCAAAGGTGCAAAGCGTCCGCTGATTTTACTTGGGAAGGGCGCTGCGTATGCTCAGGCCGACGAAGACATCCGTGCCTTGGTCGAGCGTACCGGAATCCCCTACCTGCCGATGTCAATGGCCAAGGGGCTACTGCCAGATACGCATGAACAGTCTGCCGCCGCCGCACGTTCCTATGTGTTGCCTGAAGCTGATGTCGTGGTACTTATCGGCGCACGTCTTAACTGGTTGCTATCGCAAGGCAAGGGCAAGACCTGGGGTGGCAAAGACCACAAGGCGTGGGGAGGACAGAAGTTTATTCAGATCGACATTTCGCCAACCGAGGCTGACAGCAATGTGCGCATCGACGCGCCACTGGTAGGTGACATCGGCTCTTGCGTTTCCGCCCTGCTTGCCGGTATCGGATCCAACTGGACCAAGCCACCCTCGGACTGGCTTGCGGCTGTATCCGAACGGAAAAACAAGAACCTCGCGAAAATGGCCGAGACGCTTGCCAAAGACCCGTCGCCGATGAATTTCCA
>JBDTPE010000278.1:0-4532 GCA_039932875.1 Betaproteobacteria bacterium
CCCAGTTCTTTTCGTCTCTCGCCGACAACGCGCTTTTCATCGCATCGATCGGATTGTTGATTCAGCTCGATGGGCCGGTGTGGATGACACCGTTGCTCAAGTCTTCCTTCACCGTTTTCTACGTGCTGCTGGCTCCTTTCGTCGGCCCATTCGCAGACGCATTTCCCAAGGGCCGGGTCATGCTGATCACCAACACCATCAAGGTGGCTGGATGCGTAATGATGCTGTTTTACGAATTTGTGGCCAGTGCAGGGATCCCATCTGATATTTGCGTCATGTTGGCCTATGGCTTGGTCGGCCTCGGCGCAGCGGCGTACTCACCGGCCAAGTACGGAATACTCACTGAATTACTGCCCCCAGAAAAATTAGTCATTGCCAACGGCTGGATTGAAGGCTTGACTGTCGGCTCGATCATTGCGGGAACCGTCCTTGGCGGGTTATTGCTAAGTGCGCCGGTATCGCGGGTGCTGTTGGGTCTGGACTTTCCGTTTTTGGACACGTCAGTGGATACCCCTGCCGAAGCCGCCATTTCGGTGATTCTGTTTTTCTACGTCATTGCAGCATTGTTCAACATTTACATACCCGATACCGGCGCTCGTTACCAGAAGCAAGAATCAAAGCCACTGTTGTTGCTTAAGCAGTTTGCCAACGCTTTTACCGTTTTGTGGCACGACAAACTGGGACAAATTTCGCTGGCCGTGACAACGCTGTTTTGGGGTGCCGGCGCGACGCTGCAGCTTATCGTGTTGCGTTGGGCTGACAAGCACCTGGGACTTCCCCTCGAGAAGGCAACGCTGCTACAGGGTGTTTTCGCGTTCGGCATCGCCGTCGGTGCGGTTTCCGCCGCCCGCTTCGTGCCCCTGAAAAAATCGCTGCGTATTTTGCCCGTTGGTGTCGTGATGGGGTTGCTGGTGCTGCTAATGAATCTGGTCTACTTCATGCCATATGTTTACGGCTTGATCATCCTGATCGGCGCGCTGGCAGGATTCTTCGTGGTACCCATGAATGCACTACTGCAACATCGCGGCCACGTACTGTTGTCTGCCGGACATTCGATTGCGGTACAGAATTTCAACGAAAACCTTTGCATCCTGTTCATGCTGGGTCTCTATGGAGTCATGCTGACCTTCAGGCTCAAGACAGACACCATCGTCGTCATGTTCGGTCTGTTCGTGGCGCTCTCTATGCTCGGGGTGATGTTCCTGCATCGTGCCAATCAGCGCAAATACGGCGACGCCGAGCGCATGATCGGCATCGAAAAGGGCGAGTCGACCAGCCATTTTGTTGAGAGTCCGCGCCGAGGCAGCGAGCACCAGCCCGGTTAATTCGCGCCTTTCGGTACTCGCGACGAAGCGATGCCTCGCGTCAGACTAAAGCACCACAGGCATGTCAGGTTGCTCGTTCGCATGCTCCCCTCTTGCAGGGAAGTAAAACGCCAGTTCTGCGCTGATCTTTTGTATGCCCGTTATGCTGCCGCTGATGAAATCGCGTTTGCGATAGTGGTGTTCAATTTCGCGGCAAATGGCTCGCCAGCGTTCGTCGCCGACATGGCGATGAATACCGCGGTCGGCGACAATTTCCACTTTTCGGTCGGCCAGCATAAGGTATACAAGCACACCGTTGTTTTCCTCGGTGTCCCACACGCGCATCAGTGAAAACACATCGATTGCACGCTGTCTAGCAGTGATACCTGCCCACAATTGCCAGGTGGTTAGCTCGGCTTCGATGACAAAACGCACTTGGCCGCGATGTGATTTCTCACCTTCCCCAACCGCCTCACCGATGGCTGCGAGCGTAGACGCCGGAAACTGGCCTCGCAACACCATTGGTGACATCCATACGTGACGCAGAAAGCGTTTTAGCCAGTTCATATTTGTCCGTCCGCCATCTTTACCAATCACCGGACGCGCCGCCGCCGTCAAAGCCACCACCACCGCCACTGAAGCTATCCGACGAACCACTTGACGATCCGCCGCCACCCCAGCCGCCGCCAGTAAAGCCACCGCCGCCGCCACCTCGTCCCAAATTCATGGCCCCCATCATCATCACGACTAGGAAAATGATGATGCCCGCAACAATGGGGAATACCAGGCCACCAGCCACAAACCATGCTGCGGCCGCAGTGACACCGCCGGTAGCGGTTGCGCCCATAAACCTGCCGAGCAGCGAGCGCAGCAACGGACCGACGAACAGGGCCGCCATGACGCCAAAGACCAAGAACGACTCGATGTTACTGCCGTGCTTGACTGCCGTTTGCCTCTTTTCAGGCGGCGGTGGCAATGCCTCGCCCTGCAGTACATCGATGATCTTGGCAACACCATCGTCTATTCCACCTGCGAAGTCACTGGCGCGAAATTTCGGCGCGACGATTTCACTGATAATGCGCTTGGACATGGCATCGGTAAGGACGCCTTGGGTGCCGCGACCGGTCAGAATCTGCAACTTGCGATCATTCTTGGCGATCAGGAAAAGTACACCATCGTCTATATCCTTCCGGCCAAGCTTCCAGGCATCGGCCACCCGCATGGAGTAGTCAAATACGGTCTCAGGCTGCGTGGTCCCGACGATAAGCACGGCGATCTGCGCGCCTTTTTTCGCCTCGAAGTCTTTCAATCGCGCTTCGATGCGGCTCTCATCGGCCGCAGAAAGTGTTGCCGTCAGATCGGTGACACGTTTGCTTAATTTCGGCACGGCGACCGGATCGCCCTCGGCCGCCGGCGCCACGTTTGCCCAGGTCAGCAGGAGCGCGCTGGTCAGCAACAATAACCAGCGCGACAGCGGCCGCACACTTGTCATCAAGTCTGACCGTCCGGAAGAAAAGATCGTCCCCGTGGCAACGAGGACGGCTGGATTCATTTCCGCTTCACTCGCCAATGTGTAGCCGTCGCTTACTGCTTCGGCGCTGGGACCGGGGCGGGCGCGGCAGGCTTGGGACTGAAGTCTACTTTTGGCGCGGTCGAAATCTCCTTTTCGTTTTCAACCGTAAATTGTGGCTTGACGGCATAACTGAAAAGCATCGCCGTCAGATTGGTCGGAAACGAACGCGTCAGAATGTTGTACGCCTCAACCGCATCGGTGAAGCGCTTCCTTGCGACCGTAATGCGATTTTCGGTGCCCTCAAGCTGCGACTGCAGCTCGCGAAAGTTAGCATCGGATTTGATCTGCGGATAGGCTTCGGCCACCACCAGCAAACGCGACAACGCGCTGGACAAATCGCCCTGCGCCTTCTGGAAATTTTTCAGCGCCTCTGGATTGTTGACAGCATCTGCCCCCAGATTCATCTGACCAACCTTGGAGCGCGCATTTGCAACACCAAGAAATACGTCCTTCTCCTGCGTGGCGTAACCTTGCACGGTGGCGACCAGATTCGGGATCAGATCCGCACGGCGCTGGTACTGGTTGACTACCTCGGCCCAGGCCTTTTTTACACCTTCATCCTTCGATTGAAAGTCGTTGTAGCCGCAGCCGGATAAAGCCAGCATCGCGGTTAAACCAAAAATGAGTGCCAATTTGCGCATGTATATCTCCAAAAAAAGTGCGGTCGGGAATGGTAATACACCGCAGCCGGTAAATAAGGCTGATTATGCCCTTTGCAAGACGCTCACGAGACCAAATTTTCGAACGCCACAGTTTGCGGGGGCGCTGGAGTCTGGTCTGCACCTTATTTGCCGTCGTGCGTGGCCATCAATCGGTCCATTTCGCAGCGTGCGAGCAACATATCTTCCCAGCCTTTTAGTTTCTCCGGCGGGCTGCGCAGCAGATACGCGGGGTGGTAAGTGGCAACGACGGGAATATCGCGGTAGTGGTGAACGATGCCGCGCATCGACGCCATGCTGGCGTCCGACCCGGTGAGGCGGATAACGGCGGTTTTGCCCAATGCCACGATCAGGCCAGGTTTGAGCAGGTCTATTTGTCTGTCCAAAAATGGCGCGCACGCCGCAGCCTCGTCCAAGGTTGGCGTGCGATTACCGGGTGGACGGCACTTGACGACGTTGGCGATATACACCTCGCGGCCACGTTGCAGTCCGGTCGCGGCCAGCATGGCATCCAGCAGTTTGCCCGCCTGCCCAACGAACGGTTCACCCTGCTCGTCCTCCTCGGCGCCCGGCCCTTCGCCGACAAACAGCCATGGCGCCGATTCGGCACCGACGCCAAGTACCGCTTGCTTCCGATGTTTACACAGCCCGCAAGCGGCGCAGGCAGAACTTTCGGCTTTCAGCGCGTCCCAGTCCATGGTAGCGATACGGGCAATGCGCGCCGGGTCAACGGTGATAGGTGTTATTGCTGCAGTTTTTGCTGTCTGCAGGGGCGGAGGACTGTTGCTCACGCGGTCGTCGCGCGCTTCAGGCTTTGGAACGGCTGGTTCTGCAGCTACTTGTAGCTGGTCTACCTGACGCCCCAATTGCCTGAACGCGTCCAGCAACTCCAGTTCGCGGAGGTAGTTTTCGTCAGTGCGCATGTTTAGACTAATTCCTTGGCGATGTTCAGGCCCATGAAGTAAGCGTCTTCCCTGCCCGTCACCGCCGGATAAT
>JBDTPE010000279.1:0-4509 GCA_039932875.1 Betaproteobacteria bacterium
TCCTGCACCTTGAATACGCCAACGCTGATCGAGCGCTTGCCATTGATGCGGGCAATTGAGGTCTCTTCTTCCTGGCCATCGACCACCTCGGCGACCTGACGAAGATACACCGGTGCCGTACCCTGTCTGGTCACGATAATGTTCTCGAAACCTTTGGGGTCCTTGATCTTGCCTTCGACGCGTACAAGCTGCTCGGCGCCGCCGCGCGTAATGGAGCCGGACGGGAAGTCTTGATTGGTCGCTTGAATGGCTGAAATGACCTGATCAACACCCACGCCATAAGCCTGCATCTGCGAAGGCTTCAGGTAAATCAGCACCTGCCGTACCACGCTGCCATTGACAGTGACGTTACCGACGCCAGGCGCGTTCTGCAGACGTTTGACGATAATCTGGTCGGTGAGCGTCGAGAGTTCGCGAGGCGAATGCTTGTCCGACACGATCGCCAGATTGACGACGGGTTGCTGGTCCTGCCAGTCTGCGCGGCTAACCAGCGGGTCCTTGGCCTCGCGTGGGAAGCCGGGGCGAATCTGTGCGATTTTGTCACGTACTTCCTGCGTCGCCGACGCCATGTCAGTGCTGAGTCGAAACTCGGCGCTGATGAAACCATTACCTTCCCGCGTCGTGGCGTAAATCTTCTTGACGCCATTGACGGTATTGAGGACGTTTTCAATCGGCTTGATCAGATCGTTCTCAACCTGTTCCGGCGAAGCACCCGGGTAAGCGACGTTGACAAACACATTTGGATTGCTAACGTCAGGCATTTGTTCGACCGGCAGGCGGTTGTAGGAAAAGATGCCTAGTACGAGTAGTGCCACCATGACCATGGTGGCGAAAACGGGCTGGTTGATGCTGGTTTTAGTGATCCACATGATGGCTCCTAACTCGCCTTGACGGTCGCTACCGGCGCCGCAGGTGTTGTACCTGGCGACTTGACGATAGCGCTCGTACCGACTTTCAATCCGACCATTCTGGCGGCCACGACTTGCGCACCCGCTTCAAGGCCGATCTTCACTTCCACCAGCCCAACCTGCGCCTCGCTCAGCCCTAGAGTGATATTGCGCTTGGCAACCTTGCCCGCTTCGAGTGTGAAGACATACGATTGCCCCCCCTCGTCGCGCACAGCGGCTATCGGTACCACCGCTGAAGGCTCTGTCTTATCGAGAACCAGCATCCCTTTTGCAAACATGCCACCCTTGAGCGCGCCATCGCGATTGGCAACGGACAAATACAGTGTGATTGATCGTGAGCCCGCTTCGGTGATCGGGTTAATGCGTTCAACGCGGCCTTCAAAAATACGCTCGCCAAAGCCATCAACTTTGAACGTGGCGAGCTGGCCGACCTTTACGCTGGGAATTTCAGACGCGGCTGCGGGCGCTTCGATTTCCATCTTCGTCAGGTCGACAATCGTAAACATGGGGCTATCCGGTCCCACCTTTTCGCCGCCATTGACCATCCGCTTGGCGAGAATACCGTTAATAGGGGAGCGTATGACGGCATCCTGTTTAGCGTTACGCGCAAGTTGTACTTGCGCTTCTGCCGACCGCACCGATGCGGCGCTGGCTTCCAGCGTACTGTGGGTGGTGTCGAACGCGTTCTGGGAAATGAAATTCTGTTTCAGCAGTTTGAGATTGCTATCGCGATTCTTGTTGGCGATGGACCATCTGGCCTTCGCTTCTTCGAGCGCCGCCACCTGTGCATCGAGTCTTGCATTGAGATCGGACGTGTCAATTTGCGCCAACACCTGTCCGAGCGCAACGGTTTCACCCTCCCGCACCATCACTTTTTGGACATCGCCTGAGACCTTGGATTTCACGGTAGATTGCATCAAAGGCGACAGTGAGCCGGAGAATGACAACGTGCGCGTCAACGATTTCTGTTCCACGGTGGTGATATCAGCTGGCGCAAACTCCAGCGTGACCTCAACAGGTTTCTTGCCGTCGTCTTTGTTGGCGGAGCTGACTCGCCAGGCGACGAGTGAACCCGCGATGACGGCAACTGCAATGACCGCCAGTGCCAGTTTTACCCAACCCTGCCGTTTGTGCAGGTTGGGGGCGGCAGAAGTTGTATTTATGTTGTTCTTGAATAACATGGCGACCTTTTAACGAGTTCCCTCTGAAGGGTGCAATTTGCGCCTACGGCGGACGAATTGCCAATTGGATGCGACGAAACGCGCAAACAGATTTATCGGGCGAAGTCTACGCCGATGAAATGCAGACAAAAGCACCTGATTGCGGGATTTTGGTGCCGAAGTGTGTCGGTGACTACATGTAGTTTTCAGGCAGCACTAGCTGTACGGAGACGTTGCGGTGCGAGAGCGCGGAATCCTTCGCCGGTCCCAATTCTGCGCGGCACGAGTCAACAGTTCACCGTTAGTCGGGTCCAAAGGCAACGCCATGACCTGCTGGCCGAGAAAACCTAATGCCGACAAAAGCAAGCCGCAAGCGTTGCCGCCGTTTGCCGAAATGGCGCTGGCAAGTGTTTGCTTGGATAGTTTTTGACCCTGCGCGTTAACGGCGACCGGAATATGCAGGTATTGCGGCGTCGGCATACCCAGCAATTTTTGCAAGTAAATTTGCCGTGCGGTGGAATCGAGCAAGTCGGCGCCACGCACGATGTGCGTAACGCCTTGAGCCGCATCGTCCACTACGACCGCAAGCTGATAGGCAAAAAGGCCGTCGCGTCGCTTCAATACAAAATCGCCGATTTCCTGTTCGATGCACTGTTCAATCTTACCTTGCACGATGTCAGTGAAGGCGAACATTTCTGAAGTCGTTCGTACGCGGATCGCCGCGCTTTCGTGATCCACGGCGATGTGCAAGTTGCGGCAGGTGCCGGGATACACTGGACCTTCAAGTCCAGCGGTAGCCGAGTCTGCGATTTCCTTTCGGGAGCAGACACATGCGTAAGTGAGTCCACGGCCATTCAGTTTTTGCAAGGCATCTTCGTAAAATGGCTTTCGTAAAGTTTGGGTTTCGACTTCTCCATCCCACTGCATGCCAAACGACTGCAAGTCCCGCAAAATATCGGTGGCGTATTCAGGTTTGCAACGCGTCTCGTCGATATCCTCGATGCGCACCAGCCATTTGCCGTCATTTGCTTTGGCGTCCAGGTAGCTAGCCAGTGCTGCGACGAGGGAGCCGAAATGCAGTGGGCCAGTCGGTGAGGGAGCGAAACGGCCTACATAACCCATAATATTGCGATTCGACAAGTGGAGCGTGCGGCGTGATCTATCGCATAGCGGAACAATCCGACTGGCAGCGCGCACAGCGCGATGGCGCGTTTGCAAGCGCTGACTTGCCCATTGAGGGCTTCATCCATTGCTCCGAGCAGCATCAGGTTGCGCGAACCGCAAGGAAATATTACGCCGGCAAAACTGCGCTGGTCCTGCTGGAAATCGATGAGGCCATGTTGGGCGCGGCGCTGGTGCGTGAAGACCTGTCCGGTTCGGGCATGTTTCCGCATGTTTACGCGCCAATTCCGATTTCTGCAATCAAACGTCATTTCGATTTTACCGTCGCAATTGATGGGAGTTTTAGCTTGCCAGACGAGTTGGGTTGGGAATCAGTCAGAAGTGATTGAATCGTCTCTGGAAATTGAAATTGCTGGATAAACCAGCGCAGCGCTTTGCCGGTGCGGTTGGGTCGCCAGGCAATGACGGTCTCGCCGCCAGGCTTGTTGATTTCGACCTTTAGAATGTTGAGCCGGCCCGCCTCTACCTCGCGTTCAGCAATTGTTAGCGGCAAAAATCCCACGCCAAGACCCGCAATGTGCGCGGCAATTTTTGCCGGCATTGAAGGCAGGGTCAGTACGTCCTGACCGGACAACAGGCCGACCGTTCGCGCGGGAAGATTTCGGGATGAGTCGGCAACGCTGACAGCGCGATATTTGAGTATGGTTGCCTCGCTCAAGGGTTGCACCTCTTGGCAGATTGGGTGAAACGGCGCGGCCACAAAGGCGAACTCAAGCGTGCATAGGGGCAAGGTGGCGTATCCGCCACCGGACGGACCGTCGCCCGACGCACCGATGACCATATCTGCCCTGCCGGAAATCAATGCATCCCAGTTTCCGCCCAACACTTCTGTCATCAGCTTGATGTGGGTGCCGGATTCCTCGCGATCAAATGCCGCCAGCAGCGGAAACATGCGCTGCGGCTCGATGATCGTGTCCACCGCGATGCGCAATTCAGTTTCCCAGCCTTTCGCAACTTGTTGAATGCGGCATTCGAGATCGGTTGCCGCACGCAATAGCAAGCGACCCTCGGTCAACAGCTCGAAACCGGCGCCGGTGAGCTTTGCGCGATGTCCGCGTCGGTCGAACAGCGAGACATCCAGGTCTTGCTCAAGCTGTTGGACGGTATAGGTGATTGCCGATGGAACACGGTGCAACTCGGCGGCTGCGGCAGCGAAAGATCCGCCACGATCAATCGCATCAAGCACCTGAATTGCATCCAGCGATAGTCGCATGTTCAAACTATTTGAATAAGATGGACAGAATTATCCGCTTGAATCC
>JBDTPE010000280.1:0-4499 GCA_039932875.1 Betaproteobacteria bacterium
GAAGCCGATCACGCCGGCACCAGCCCCTGTGCCAGACATGCCGCCGGTAGAACCAAAGCCATAGGCGCGTCGCATGCAAAAGCCGGAATCACTTGGAAGTGATTCCGGCTTTTTTTTACCATTGATGGGATGGATTGATGCGCCGTCTAAAAACCGAATAAATCGCAGCAGCACTCTACTCGTATTGCAATATGGTTATTCTGCAAGTGCCGCGGCGGCTGCCTTGCAGACTATGGCAGCCTCGTCGCGGTTGACCACCGTGACGTTCAAATCGCGAAGCAGCCCATCCTTCAGTCCGTAGACCCAGCCGTGTACGGCCAGTTCCTGCCCGCCTTCCCACGCATCGCGAACGATGGTGGTTTTGCAGACGTTTGCCACCTGTTCGATCACGTTGAGTTCGCACAGGCGATCCAGTCGCCGGTCATCGAGACCGATGGCCTTGAGCGCATCGGCATGCTTGTCGCGCACATCATGCACATGGTGCAGCCAATTATCCGCAAGGCCAACCCGTTGATCAAATAGCGCTGCACGCACGCCGCCACAACCATAGTGACCTACCACCATGATGTGCTGCACCTTCAGCACAACTACTGCGTACTGAATGACGGACAGACAATTGAGGTCGGTGTGGACCACGACATTGGCGATATTGCGGTGAACGAACACTTCGCCCGGCATAAGACCGACGATTTCGTTGGCCGGCACGCGACTGTCGGAGCAGCCGATCCACAGGTACTGAGGATTCTGCTGCTTGGCTAGTTGCTCAAAAAACCCTGGATGCTGAGCGCGAATGCGTTCAGCCCAATCCGCGTTGCTCTTGAACAAGGTTTCCAGGTTTTTATCTTGCAGGGGCATTTCGCTTCCGTTTTTTAACTTGCGACAACTGTCACTGCTACGGTTTACTCCCTTGCCCCGCTTGTGAGGAGAGGGAACCGACCGACGCGATTGACTAGTACCGCGCGCTTCCCGGCGTCCGCGGAAATGGAATCACATCCCGCACATTCGACAGTCCGGTAATGTACGAAACAGTGCGTTCGAATCCCAAACCAAATCCCGCGTGCGGCACCGTGCCGTAGCGACGCAGATCACGATACCAGCCGTAATGTGCGACATCCAGCCCGCACTCCACCATGCGCCTGTCGAGCACGTCCAGGCGCTCTTCGCGTTGCGAGCCGCCGATGATCTCGCCTATGCCGGGCGCCAATACATCCATCGCCGCAACCGTTTTTCCGTCGTCGGAAAGGCGCATATAAAACGCCTTGATCTCCTTCGGGTAGTTCATCAACACCGTTGGACCGTTGACGTGCTTTTCGGCGATATAACGCTCATGCTCGGATTGAAGGTCGATGCCCCATTTCACCGGGTACTCGAATTTCTCTTTCGCGTTTTCCAGCACCTTGATCGCATCGGTGTAATCCATCCGCACGAATTCAGACTTGACAATGTTTTCGAGTTTCGCGATCAAGCCTTTCTCGATGCGCTCTTCAAAAAACGCCATATCGTCGGCGCGCTCGCTCAACACCGTCGTGATGATAAATTTCAGCATCGCTTCGGCTAGCGTCGCATCGTCGGCCAAATCGGCAAACGCGATCTCTGGTTCAATCATCCAGAATTCTGCAAGGTGGCGCGAGGTGTTGGAATTCTCGGCGCGAAAGGTGGGGCCGAAAGTGTAGACCTTGGAGAGCGCCATGCAATAGGTCTCAACGTTCAACTGCCCCGACACGGTCAGGAACGCTTCGCGACCGAAAAAGTCCTTGCTGAAATCGACCTTACCGTCTGGCGTTTTGGGCAGATTCATCATGTCCAGCGTCGACACGCGAAACAACTCACCCGCACCTTCTGCGTCAGCCGCAGTGATGATGGGTGTATTCACCCACAGAAATCCGTGTTCATGAAAGAAGCGGTGAATCGCCGACGCGATGGTGTGGCGCACGCGGGTGGCAGCGCCGATGACGTTGGTGCGCGGCCGCAGATGGGCAACTTCGCGCAAAAACTCCATGGTGTGCGCTTTAGGTGTGATTGGGTAGGTGTCTGGATCGTCCACCCAGCCGACGACCTTGATGTCGGTGGCCTGCATTTCAAAGGGTTGGCCTTTTGCAGGCGAAGCCACGATCAGGCCGGTCGCTTCTACTGCACAGCCTGCGGTGAGCTTTTGTACTTCATCGGCGTAATTGGCCAAGGTATTCGGCACGACGACTTGCACCGGATGAAAGCAGGAGCCGTCAGAAACGTTGACGAATGAAATGCCGGCCTTGGAATCGCGGCGGGTTTTTACCCAGCCTTTGATGGTGACAGGATCGTGCGTTGGGCCTAGCGAAGCGTTGCCGGAGAGAATATCAAAACAGCTAAAGGAGGTCATGTACAGGCAGCCATTTGGGGGATACCTGCATTTTATCGTGTTTGATTTGGGGCTCCCGTGATTGATCGCCCTTCGAAGCCCGGTTCGAACGCGCACGATGCGGCGCATTTTCGTATCAATGTAAAAAGTCTAGCACTGGTGCGCTTTCCGGGTTAAAAAGTCCCCAAACGCCGCGCCAATATTGGTGTTTCACAATCCAATCACTGTCCGCGGCGTCACGGCGGGTACAATGATTCATGTCTGAAAACACAACCCCGTATGACCGCCTCACGCCTGATCTGATACTCGATGCGGTCGAAAGTACAGGCTATCTAGCCGATGGTCGCATGCTGGCGCTCAACAGCTACGAAAACCGCGTGTATCAAATCGGTATCGAGGAAGACAAGCCGCTTATCGCCAAGTTTTATCGTCCTGACCGCTGGCGCGATGAGCAGATTCTGGAGGAGCACACCTTCACGCAGGAGCTGGCGGATCGCGAAATTCCAGTGGTACCGCCGATTACCATCGACGGCAAGACGCTGTTCGAATTCAAAGGTTACCGCTTCAGTCTGTCGCCCCGACGCGGAGGGCGTGCGCCGGAACTGGATAACCGCGAAGTGCTGGAATGGATGGGCCGCTTTTTGGGACGCATTCACGCGGTCGGCGCGATCCGCCCATTTTTGCATCGGCCCGCAATCAACATTGCCGCTTTCGGTGAACAGCCGCGCGAGTGGTTGTTGCAGCACGAATTCATCCCCGCTGATTTGCGCGAGACCTGGCTGAGTGTGATCGATCAGGCGCTCGCTGGCGTGCGCACCTGCTATGCACAAGCGGGCGCCGTGCACGACATTCGCCTGCACGGCGACTGCCACGTCGGCAACGTGCTCTATACCGACGACGGGCCGCACTTTGTCGATTTCGACGATTGCCGAACCGGGCCGGCCATGCAGGATTTATGGATGCTGTTGTCAGGCTCGCGCGAGGAAATGACGCGGCAGTTACGCGACGTGCTCGAAGGCTATGAAGAATTCGCCGACTTCGACCGACGTGAGTTGCATTTGCTCGAAGCGCTGCGCACCTTGCGGCTGATTCATTACGCTGCCTGGCTCGCGCAACGCTGGGATGATCCAGCTTTTCCGATGGCGTTTCCGTGGTTCAACACGCAGCGCTATTGGCAGGACCGCATTCTGGAATTGCGAGAGCAGATTGCGGCTATGGAGGAAGGGGTTTTACTGCTGTGAGTGTGCCGCGCTTCTCGCTGGTCATCCCGGCTTACAACGAAGCGAACTGGCTGCCTGCGCTGCTTGATACGGTCGACACAGCACGTGCGCAATACCGTGGCGGTGCTGACGCCATCGAAGTCATCGTCGCCAACAATGCGTCCACCGACAATACCGCAGCGATTGCGGCGGCGCGCGGCTGTCGCGTGGCACATGTTGAAAAGCGTGCAATCGCTGCGGCGCGTAACGGCGGGGCCGCAATCGCGCGAGGCGATGTCATTTGCTTCATCGACGCCGATTCGCGAATACACGCCGACACGTTTAACGCCATCGACGATTTGCTTTCCGACGGCAAAGTTGTTGTCGGTGCCACTGGCGTGCGTCCTGATCGCTGGTCATTTGGGATTTTGTTGACATGGATGACGGCGCTACCGCTGGTGTACATCATGGGCGTCGACGCTGGCGTGGTGTTTTGCCTGCGCACTGATTTTGATGCTGTGGGTGGCTACGACGAGAGCCTGCAGTACGCCGAGGACATCCAGCTGCTGATCGACCTGAAACGCCTGGGCAGGGCGCGCGGCCAAGGCTTCCGGCGCGCAAAAGGTGTGATCACTCATACGTCAACGCGCAAATTCGACAAGCACGGCGATTGGCATTACTTCACGCAAATGCCGCGCGTAGGGTTCTGGATGCTTTTCAACAAGAAGCGCAGTGTGAAATTCACGCAGGCTTACTGGTACGAAGATCGCTGATCAACGTCGCAGCATGAAACGCTTACATCACATCGTTTCAATAAACTTCGGACTCATCAACGCCGCTTCCGAACGATCATGCGGTTCTTTATGCGCCATCAACCCCTGCACGATTTCAAGCGCAGTCTGATTGCATGGCGGCAACTCTGCATCACTGACTGCAAGCGGCGTCACCCGCGAACCCCAGCG
>JBDTPE010000281.1:0-4499 GCA_039932875.1 Betaproteobacteria bacterium
TTGTAAGCTATTGTTTTAATTAATTAAATAGTACATTCTGCAAAAGTATATAACTCATAAAGAATTTGTACCTTGCCCCTATGGGGCAGATTGGGTATCTTTAACCCCTGCTGACCACCGGTCACGCATCTGCTACTCAAGAGCTTCACGGCAGCCTTCTTTGAAAGCTGACTGAGGTTTGAACGTAGCGGTAGCTACGGCTTACTGGCCATGGGAAATGGCCAGGCGCCAGGCACGGCGACCGGTCTGAGTGTTGCGGGCGTTGAAACCACTGCTACGGGTTTGGGCGCCGGGCGTTCTAGGGAAGCGGGTTTAGCTGTTTTTTTCTTTGCTGCTTTTCTTACAGCCGGCTTCTTAGCCGGCTTTTTTTTGGCCGCGGCTTTTTTCGCCTGTGTTTTACGGCTTGAACTTGCTTTTGCGGCTGGTATTCGCGATGCTTTTAACGCGGGCTTGCGTACCGCCTTACCCACGACTTTTTTCCCTGCTGTCTTTTTCTTGCTCGATTTTTTCGCAGCTTTTGCCATACCATCCTCCGTCGTCTGTGATCGGATCATTCTCCGGCGACACCTCTAATGCACTGGGGCACCGCCCTGACTTGCGAGGTTGCGGTAGAGTAAATCTGCATCCAGGTGCACGCCACCCTCCCACATGACAGCCTGCGAAACGGGATCGACCACCACCTTAAAAAAATCGTTTTCATCAACCTGGGCGCCATACGCAGCAGTTGCCATCAAGTCTCCCAGATAGACGCGGCCTTCGACGCCGTCGTCAAACTTGAGCCACAGCATATAGTCGCGCTCCGCTCGTAACTCGGTCACGGTACGCAATCCGGACCTGCGGCTACGGTAACGCCGGTTCTTTAGGCTGTACGCCACGTGTTTGCACCTCCGGACTGTGGTACGAAATCGACCAGTGTAAAAAAACAGCGACACTGCCCCGCCGCACAGCATGCGGAGCATGTCGCCACTTGCGGCATCGCATGGAGAAACTTAATCCCAGCTGAGTGCTCCACCCGTTTGATACTCGTTGACGCGGTTTTCGAAAAAGCTCTTTTGGCTACGGCCGGCGCGCGGCGCCTTAACATGCGCGTCGCGCATGTGAGCCTGCGCCGAAAGAACTGTGCCTATCGTTAATCCCAAGACAACGCCCCGCCTGTCTGGTACTCAGTGACGCGGGTTTCGAAAAAGTTCTTTTCTTTCTTCAGGTCGATCATCTCCGCCATCCATGGGAACGGGTTGGCAGCGCCTTCATACATCGGATCGAGACCGATCTGCTGGGCGCGGCGGTTGGCGATAAACCTCAGATACTCCTTGAACATCGCGGCATTCAGGCCCAGCACACCACGGGGCATTGTGTCTTCGGCATAACGGTATTCCAATTCCACCCCCTGCTTGAACAGTTCACGGATTTCATCTCGGAACTCGCTGGTCCACAGATGGGGGTTTTCCATTTTTATGGTGTTGATGAGGTCGATGCCGAAATTGCAGTGCATGGATTCATCGCGCAGGATGTATTGATACTGTTCGGCGGCGCCCGTCATCTTATTCTGACGTCCCAAAGCAAGGATCTGCGTGAAACCCACGTAGAAGAACAGTCCTTCCATCAGGCATGCAAAAACGATCAGGCTTTTGAGCAGCGCCTGATCCGTTTCCGGCGTGCCGGTTTTGAACGTCGGATTGGTTAGTGTGTCGATGAACGGGATCAGGAATTCGTCCTTGGCACGTATCGAGGCGATCTCGTGGTAGGCGTTAAACACCTCACCCTCATTCAGCCCCAGACTTTCGACAATGTACTGATAGGCATGCGTATGTATCGCCTCTTCAAAGGCCTGCCGCAGCAGATACTGGCGGCATTCCGGCGCTGTGATATGGCGGTAGGTTCCAAGCACGATGTTGTTCGCGGCCAGCGAATCCGCCGTCACAAAAAACCCGAGATTGCGCTTGACCAAGCGGCGCTCGTCTTCCGTCAATCCATTGGGATTTTTCCATAATTCGATGTCGCGGCTCATCTGGATTTCCTGCGGCATCCAGTGATTCGCGCACGCTGAAAGATATTTGTCCCAGGCCCATTTGTATTTGAATGGCACCAACTGGTTGACGTCGGTCTGGCCGTTGATAATGCGCTTGTCAGCGAGATTGACGCGGCGCAACTTCGCCGTGTCCGATAATTGTTGAGAGGCTGGCGTTTCCGGCATCACGTGAACCGCGCTCGCTACCCCATCCCTGTCCAGCGGCAACGGTTGCAGGCCCTGCCTTGGGCTCTGCGAAATTTCCTCTTCGAATTGCAACATCTTCAGTCTCCTTTATTAGCGTTTTGGGTGGATACCATCCAGCACGGCTGGCAGCGACTTTATGTGGTGTGGGTGTCGTCTGACTCGCACTGTTGCAGCAGACCCTGATCTACTCAATCTTCGATCCTGCACTCTTGATTACTGACATGATTCACATTCCGGATTGTCGATAGCACAAAATTTCGCATCCGTCGCAGGCACTTCGGTCAGTCCACCATCCGCCGTCACCGCGTTGAGTTGTCCCGCGCGCCCGGTCGATTTTTCTGTCGACGTTGCACCCAGCGTACGCAGATAGTAAGTCGTCTTCAGTCCACGCAGCCAAGCGAGCTTGTAGGTCTCGTCGAGTTTCTTGCCGGAGGCGCCCGCCCTGTAAATATTAAGTGATTGGGACTGATCCACCCATTTCTGACGCCGTGCCGCGCATTCGACCAGCCACTGGGGTTCGATCTCGAATGCCGTGGCGTAAAGGCTGCGCACATCGGGTGGTATGCGATCGATCTTCGCCAGCGAGCCATCGAAGTATTTGAGATCGGCGATCATCACCTCATCCCACAAATTGAGTTTTTTCAGATCGCGCACCAGGAACTCATTGACCACCGTAAATTCGCCCGACAAATTCGACTTCACATACAGATTCTGATACGTGGGCTCTATGCATTGCGACAGGCCGGTGATATTGGCGATGGTGGCCGTCGGCGCGATGGCAATGCAGTTGGAGTTGCGCATGCCAACCTGCTTGATGCGCTTGCGCAGTGCACCCCAATCGAGCGTGGACGAGCTATCGCATTCCACGTAGCCGCCGCGTTCGTCGGCAAGCAGCTTCAGCGTATCCGGCGGCAGTATGCCACGGTCCCACAGCGAGCTCTTGAAAGTAGAGTAGGGGCCGCGTTCCTCTGCCATATCGGTGGACGCGCTATATGCCGTGTAGCAAATCTGCTCCATCGAACGGTCGGAAAATTCCACAGCCGCCTGCGAGCCGTAAGGGATGCGCAGCAGGTGCAGGCAATCCTGAAAACCCATGATACCGAGCCCGACGGGCCGATGCTTGAAGTTGGAATTGCGCGCTTTGTTGACCGAGTAGAAGTTCAAGTCGATCACGTTATCCAGCATGCGCATCGCAATGCCCACGGTGCGCTTCAACTTTTCCATGTCGAGCCGTCCGGTCGCCAAATCAAGGTGCGCGGGCATATTGATCGAGCCCAGATTACAAACGGCAATTTCGTCCGGGCCGGTATTGAGGGTGATCTCGGTACACAGATTGGAACTGTGTATCACGCCCGTATGCTGCTGCGGTGAGCGCAGGTTGCAGGGATCTTTGAAGGTGATCCACGGATGCCCGGTCTCGAACAGCATGGTGAGCATCTTGCGCCATAGTTGCTGCGCCGGAATTTTCTTGTAAAGCTTAACGCCCCCGCTTGCGCATTGCACTTCATAGCCGGTATAGGCCTTTTCGAAGGCCGCGCCGAATTTCTCATGTAAATCAGGCACATCAGAAGGCGAGAACAATGTCCACTCGCCACCTTCCATGACTCGTTTCATAAACAGATCGGGGATCCAGTTCGCCGTATTCATATCATGCGTACGACGGCGGTCGTCGCCGGTGTTCTTGCGCAACTCGAGAAACTCTTCAATGTCGAGGTGCCAGGTTTCCAGATAAGAACACACCGCGCCCTTGCGCTTGCCGCCCTGATTCACCGCCACCGCGGTATCGTTCACAACCTTGAGGAACGGCACTACTCCCTGCGACTTGCCGTTGGTGCCCTTGATGTAGGCTCCCAAGGCACGTACCGGTGTCCAGTCGTTGCCGATGCCGCCGGCGTATTTTTGCAGCATGGCATTTTCCTTGATGGCCTCGTAGATGCCGTCAAGGTCGTCCGCCACGGTAGTGAGGTAGCAGCTCGCCAACTGCGAACGGCGCGTGCCGGAGTTGAACAGTGTCGGCGTGGAACTCATGAAGTCAAAAGAAGACAACACGTTGTAGAACTCGATGGCGCGCGCCTCGCGGCCGCCTTCGGGCTCGTTCAATGCGAGGCCCATCGCCACGCGCATGTAAAACGCCTGCGGCAGCTCGATGCGCCGGCCTTCTATGTGCAGAAAATAGCGGTCATACAGAATCTGCAAACCGAGATAAGTGAACTTCAGGTCGCGACCGGCGTCGAGTGCCGCACCCAGCGCCTTTAGATCATAGGCGCCCAATCGTTCATCCAGC
>JBDTPE010000282.1:0-4492 GCA_039932875.1 Betaproteobacteria bacterium
TGGAGAGAACACCGTAGCCGAAATGATTGGCCAATGCCCATCCATAAATCTCGAACTGCAGGGGACGACCGCTTTTGTCTCGAAGCAAATGAAAATTGTCGCCGAGTGATTCTAGAGTTCCATAAAGGCATAAGTCAGTCGCGTCCATTTGGTATGAATAGTTCATCGCATCAAGCGATTGCATCCACTCCATCGTAGTTACGCCCGAAGAAATTGCCAAGTCCAACAATTCTAGCTGATGCCTCCGCCCCGACAACAGTCGGTTGCAGGCGAGGTTCACATCGTCCAATCTATTCTTGTAAGTGGTTTTTTTTGTTCCATTCGGCAATCGTAAGCGGAAGAAGAAATTCTCTTCAATCTGTTGTGTCTCTTGCTCGCTCCAACAAGATCTGTCCGACAAGAAGACTTCTCGTGCAGTCGGATTCTTAGGGTTCACGCAAATACCTATCTTGTCACTCATACTTTGGTACACGCTGAAAAGGTCATGGTTGCGACTTTACCATGCAGCACCAGATTTTTTGCGTACAAATTCCCGCCATTCATCCCCTGCCTTCATTCGGGCATGGCAGACTTCCTGATTGCCGCAAAATTGGCCTCCAATTTTCACAAATGCACTGTACATAAAAGATTTCTTAGTACAAGAATGAACGTGTGTTGAAAGCAATAGTAATGTGAAACCAATTGATTTAACTTCGCGCACACAAACTGCGCATTGAGTTTGCGCTGCTAGCAGGGCTTGCAGCTCTTGGTTCGAGCTATTCCTTTTAAAAACTGGCCATTTATAACCCCTTCGGCGAGGCCTCTTTGTTGCAGAATCAACTACGACGAAGTTATAAACCAAGACAAGGACAGCAAGGCTCTTCATTGCCAACCGACGTGGTTTTCGCAAAGCACATGGCAGGCGCGCCACAATCCCTCACGTGGTTATTGCGCGGCATTGAACTGTTATACTGAACGCACAACAATTGCAATAGTATCGGGATCCACATTGCGCATCATTCACGTCATGGATCATTCCTTACCCAAGGCCGACGGATATTCGATCCGTGCAAAATACTTGCTTGAAGCGCAAGCGGCGTCTGGCCATGAAATTACAGTCCTCACCAGTCCAAGTCAAGGCGCTGACGCTGAAGACCTTTTCACTGCGGGAATATGCTATCGCCGCACTCGATACAGTCGATGGGAAAAGAAAATCGCAGAGTCTGGGGGGAAGCAGTTCGTATTCGGCCGAGCCATTTCCCGGGAGCTTTCTTCCCTGCTTGAGGTTACCCGATTCGATGTAGTTCACGCACATACGCCATTTACCGTGGCACGGATCGCCCTTGTTGAAGCACGGAAAAGGCACATTCCATTCGTGTACGAGAAGCGAAATCTCTGGGAGGAAAGTGCACGTGCACGTGGAAAATATAGTGGTAAATGGCCATTTTTCCAGGTTGCAAAGGCAGTGGATCGCTGGGTAACGGTGCGTGCAGATGCGGTGTGCACGATTACCGAGGCCCTGAAGGCAAATACCATTTCCCTAGGTGCCTCGGCTGATCGTGTTTTCGTGGTAGGGAACGGCGCTGATATAAGTACTTTCGCTCCACGGATGCCGGAACCAGAGCTTCGGAGTCAGTGCTTGCGTGGCGGTAATTTCGTCATTGGTTTTTTGGGCAGTTTTTTTTCATTCGAGGGTTTGCCAATGCTCGTAGAGGCCTACGCGTCGCTTCGTCCTCGATTCCCGGGTGCGAGACTTGTTCTCGTCGGCGATGGAGAAGATCGCAAAAGAGTCGAGCATTTAGTCAACAAACTCGGGGTAGCAGATGGCGTCTGGATGGTTGGCAGTATTCCACATAGCAAAGTACCTGACTTTTATGCGGCCATGGATGTATTGGTATATCCGCGCAACCCAAGCAAGCTGACCGAGATGATATCTCCGTTGAAGCCGCTAGAACCAATGGCAATGGGCCGCTGCGTCATCGGTAGCAATGTCGGTGGGATTTGTGAATTGATTCGCGAAAATGAAAGCGGCTTATTGTTTTCAGCTGGCTCCACCTCATCTTTGATTGAAAAGTTGGAAAGCTTACTCTCGGGACAAATTGATGCGTCGTCGGTCGGAAGGAAAGCAAGAGATTTTGTCGTGAACCAGCGACAATGGCGGCATATGGCAGAAAACTACGGCTTAGCATACGCTCGCGCAACTGAACAACTACGAACTTGAAAGAGGTTTGATTGGGGATGGCGCATTTGTTGATTACGGTTGACACAGAAATTTCCAACTTCCCAAACGGCATGGGGCTCTGGGGTCGAATTGGAAACGAGTACTGGGGCTTAACCCGGCTGCTTGACACGTTTGAAGATATTGAATTAAAAGGCACTTTCTTTCTTGATGTCTATGCGCAAACCGATTTTGATATTGCCGACCAGCGGCGCGCAGCAGAACTTATCTCACGACGGGGGCATGATTTACAGTTGCACACCCATCCTGGACCCGCCTTCGAACGGGCTCGCGACCAGTTGCGTCACTACACGCTCGCTGAACAAGAAGAGATACTTGAGTTCGGTTGCCGACGCATTGAAGAGTGGTCCGGCACACGGCCAGTACTGCATCGCGCTGGCGACTGGGCTGCCGATCACAATTCCTTGTTGGCTTTGCGTACTAAAGGTTTTCGCGCAGATTTTTCGGCGAGTCCTTGGAGCAAGAACTGTGGACTCGATCATGGCGCCATCAATGGCAATGGCTGGACCCACCTCGAAGGCATGCTTTGCGGCATTGGAACTCACTACATAGACAGGCTTACTGGCCGGACCAGGCGGGTTGATTTGGGCGGCGTTTCTTTTCGCGAGGCAATCGACATGCTTTCGCGAGGAATTGATCCTTTCTTCCTTACACTGCATAGTTTTTCACTGCTTCGCTACAATAAATCACGCACTCGTTTCACACCCAATACTGACTACATTAGACACCTTCACCGGTTCTGTGAAATTGCTCGCGAACAATGGGGTTACCAAACATTGCCAGCGCTAGAAGCAGTGAATGCGGTGGGTAAACTTACAAGTGAATCATTACCATGGGCGAACCTACCCATGAGCCAAGCGGTATCCAGCGTTGCGGGTGTGATGAATTCTGTACGAGGACGTCTTTCGGATTTGATGCGATGAAGCTACTGTCCGTCGTGGGCGCGAGACCGAACTTCATGAAAATTGCACCGCTGAGTGCTGCGGTGGCTGCGCACAACCGGAATAGGCCAGGCGCCCCCATACGACATGTACTGGTCCACAGTGGGCAACACTATGATCCAACCTTATCGAGCCGATTTTTTCGGGAACTCGGTATTCCAATTCCGGATTACCACCTTGAAGTCGGCTCTGGATCGCATGCTTATCAGGTTGGCATGACTATGATAGGTTTCGAAAAAGTCTTACTGGTGGAAAGGCCTGATTGGGTGATAGTGGTTGGCGACGTCAATGCAACTTCCGCTTGCTCAATAACAGCAAAAAAACATCAGTTTCGTGTAGCACATATTGAAGCCGGTCTTCGTTCTAACGACTGGTCGATGCCCGAAGAAGTCAATCGGGTTGTGACCGACCGGTTGTCTGACGTGCTTTTCACCACGTGTCGCTTTGCAAATGCAAATTTGGCGCGTGAAGGTGTTCCATCGCACAAGATTGCCATGGTAGGGAACATAATGATAGATACCCTTGAGAGCCAGCGTGCGGTTGCGGCTCTTCGCGCCCCGGAAGAGATCGTGCGAATGAACCGGCCCACAGAGCTGGCGAAAATATCCCATACACCACTTCATCAAAATGAATTTTGTGTATTGACATTGCACCGGCCGTCAAATGTCGACGACCTTGTTACGCTTACTCGCAATTTCGAGCTATTTCATGAGCTTTCCGAGACAATTCCCATTGTCTTTCCTATACATCCCCGCACCGCCGGTAGATTCAAGGAGTTTGGCCTCTGGACACGCTTGATTTCGAGTCCTCGCATTATCGTGGTAGACCCCTTAGGATATCTTGATCTTCTGGCACTCACAATTGCTGCTCGCGTGTTCCTTACTGACAGTGGGGGCATTCAAGAAGAATGTTGTGTCATAGGAACTCCATGCCTCACGCTTCGGGCCAACACCGAGCGTCCCGCCACTTTGGTCGAAAATGGCGGAACAAATCACCTGGTTGGCACCGATCCTCTAAAGGTGAAGTCGGCCTTTCGACTAGTTCTCCAATCCTCTTGCAACCCACATCGTCCACATCTTTGGGATGGGCAAACGGCGACTCGCATTTTGGAACAGCTGTTGCAGCGCACAGATCCCGTTTGATTTTCAGCGAATTCCAGGAACTTTCCATCGGCACATTATCATACAGTCACTGGTGCCGCTCATTGATTGCTGTATGTCTTTCGCGGCAATCCAAACGCGACCCTCGTGGCATGCATAATATTCGATGCTGCATTGATGCGTATTCCGGTGAACGTGACCGCGCATTCCGGTTGAATGTGACCGCTGCGCAT
>JBDTPE010000283.1:0-4489 GCA_039932875.1 Betaproteobacteria bacterium
GAAGTGCAGTTGATTGACGACCCAACGCGTGGTCACGCCTTTTGCAGACCCAGGCTGCCGTCCGTGAACGCAGAGGTTTGATTCGACGCTTTAGCAATCAAGGAGCCCACCATGCACTACCTACTAATGTACGAAGTCGTTGCCGACTACGCCACCGCCCGCGCGCCATACCGCAAATCGCATTTGCTTCACGCGACAGCCGCTTACGAGCGCGGCGAAATTATCATGGCCGGTGCGCTGGCGAATCCACCGGATGGGGCGGTGTTGATATTTCAGGGTGACTCACCAAAAGTCGCGGTGGATTTCGCGAACGCTGATCCGTACGTATTGAATGGCGTTGTGACTGCGTGGCGTGTGCGCGAGTGGACAACCGTGATTGGGGATAATCCTTCGGTGCGGGTTGATCCGAATACGCTTTAGCAAACCACTTGTCGCGTCCAGTGCAATGCAGTCTTTCCATCGGGCGCTGGGTCGACGTGTGGGTACAAGCTCCTCATCCAGCGCGGCGCTTCAGCCATTTTCGCGCCAAGAGCGGCACCAGCTATAGACTTTCAATATTCGGCGTCCCTTCCCCGTCCACCATATCAGACCGGCCCGCACGAATTCGCTGCTGTATCCTATTTCCATGAACTTGAACCGGCTCATGATCCTGTGCGCGTGGTTGGCGATGCTGGCGCCGCCCGTACACGCGCTCGACCCGAACAAATCGCTGACCCAGTATCGCCTCACACAATGGGGTGTGGATGAAGGCCTCGGCCACGGCTCGGTACATTTGCTGACGCAGGATCCTGCTGGTTTCATGTGGGTGGGCACCCTTGTCGGGCTGGCGCGTTTCGATGGCGTGCGCTTTGTGAACGCGGTATCGGCCGACGAGAAGCGGGTGGATTACTTCACACGCTCTGCCGTGTTCGGCAAGACTGCCGACTGGACGGTGATGGGCGAAGGCGGTGTTGCCAGACGCATCGACCACCGCTGGCAGGTGTATCCATTGTCAAACGGCGTTATCGCACGTTCGCTGGCGCAGCGGCGCGCGGGCGGCTACTGGGTGGGTAGCGAACGCGGCGTGTTCATTATCAAACCCGGCGACGGTGCGCCGCCGGTCGCGCCAATCGCGGCCGAGCCGGCTGGGTTCGGGCCACTCAAGCCGGTGTGGTTCATGCGCGAGGACGAAGACGGCCGATTCTGGATGTGCACCGAAGCCGGCACGTATTTGCGTGAGCCCGATGGCCGCGTGCGGCATCTCGAACAGGAATTTGGCTTGCCGCATCGCGCCTCGTGGATGGTCCTTCGCGACCGCCAGGGCGTGAACTGGATCGGCGGACGCAATGGCTTGATTCGCTTCGATGCAAGCAGCAAAGTTGAGACGCACCAGGTATTCACGCCGCGTGATGGTCTCGCACTGGCCACTGTCCGCTGGATCGCCGAGGACCGATACGGCTCGCTCTGGTTAGCCACGCCGGGCGGCGGATTGCAGCGCTTTCGCGATGGGAAATTCGAAACCCTGCGAACACAGGATGGCCTTAACAGTGACAGTGTGTTGAGCCTGCACGTCGATAGCTCGGATAACGTCTGGCTCGGCATGGCTGGCGGCGGTGTGGCGAGATTGTCGGATACGCCGTTCCAGGTGCTGCGCAAACGCGACGGGCTGACCGGCGACTGGGTGTGGACCATCCATCAGGATGCGCGCGGTGATATGTGGATCGGCACCAACGGCAACGGTCTCACCGTCATGCGCGGCGACAAGGCGGTGCGACGCATACCTGGTGACGTGCAGGGCCTCGATTCGGTATGGGCCATGCACGCCTGGGACGACGGTCGCGCCATTGTCTCCAGCAGCAATGGCATCGGACGCGTGGAGCGCAATGACAGCATTACCTGGCTCAGCCATGCCAAAAGCGGCGAAGCAATTCCGCGTGTGTTCATGCGCAGCGCCGATGGCCGATTGCTGCTGGCCAAAGGCTCAACGATCATGGAAATTCGCGAAACCGGCATCGTCCCAACGGCATACCCCGATGTTGGCGCCTCCATCTCGCAACTCCTGGAAACAGCCGACGGCAAGTTACTGGTCGGCACGCGAAACGGGCGCATTGTTGCCATTGATCGCAACATGCAAGCCACCGACTTGATTGCGCCCATCGGCTTCCCGATCTTCAGCATGAAGCGTGATGCAGCGGGCCGCATCTGGGCCAGCGCCGGCGGCGTGCTAATTCTTGATGGCAATCGCCACGTTCGCATCGGTGCGCAGCAAGGCTTCCCGGATCGCACCAGCAATGACCTCATTCTTGCCAACGATGGATCGTTATGGGTGAGCACCAACCGCGGCATTATCCGCACCACCCAGGCCGCGCTGTTGCGTTGTCTCGACGACACCGCTTGCAAGCCGCCGCTGGAGCTGCTGGACGAACGCGACGGCCTGGTCACTGCCGAGACCAACGGCGGCGCACAACCCAATGGCTGGCTGGACCGCGATGGACGCATCTGGCTGCCTGCCATCAATGGCGTCATTCGCATCGACGCCAAGGCCGGGCCACAACGTACCCGTCTGCCAAACGTCGTCATCGACGGCATGCGCGCGGATCGCCAATGGCTGGGCGCTGTGGCTGCTGTGCCATCACTGACGCGGGACTTGGAGATCGACTACACTCTGCCCGAACTCACATTGCCGAAACAGGTACGCTTTCGCTACCGCCTGCTCCCCGATCAAGCCGACTGGGTCGATGTAGGCAATAGACGCACCGCCTTCTTTGCCTCGCTCAAGCCGGGCAATTATCGTTTTGAAGTCGCCGCTGCGCGCCCGCATGGCGGCTGGCAGGAAGTGCCTGCTGTGCATACCTTCGAGCTGCAAGCGGCGTGGTATCAACATTGGTGGGTACGCTTGATGGCGGCAGCACTACTACTGGTGACGGTGCTTTCCACGCTGTGGTTGCGCTTTCACAGCTTGCGTATGCGCAAAGCCGAGTTGCAGCGCGAAGTTGATATTCGTACGTCCGAACTTGCGCTGGCAAATCGTGAACTGGACCGCATGGCGCGCACCGATGTGCTCACCGGCATCGCCAACCGGCGCGAATTCGGCACCCGCATCGCCGAGCTCTGCAGCGACTTCAACGGCGACGGCGTACTGGCAGTGTTGATCGCTGACATCGATGACTTCAAAGCCTACAACGACCACTACGGCCACCCCGACGGTGACGTCTGCTTGCACGCGGTGGCCAAGGCATTTGAACAATGCGTGAAGCAAGCCGGCGGCGTGGCCTGCCGCTATGGCGGTGAAGAGTTTGCCGCTGTCGCTGTGTTGCGCGACGAAAGCCGCGCCAACGCGCTGGCCGATTGCATCGTCGACGCTGTTCGCGCGCTAGCCCGCCCACACGCGCATTCGCGCGCTGCCGCACAGGTGACGCTGAGCCTCGGCATGAACATCGCCACGGCACCGGGCGCAAGCGCCGCTGCCATGCTGCAGCGCGCTGATCTTGCGTTGTATCAGGCGAAGGCGGCGGGCAGAGATCGATGGGTAGGTAGCAGGCAGGAGTGACAAACTCTAGCACCAGAGCGCTTACCCAGCCATTATTGCTCTGTAGTCCGCCCCAATGCTAGAGTTTGTTCACGCCGGCGTCTGGCATCACTATATTGTTAGCCCAATTTAGCCCATTGCCCCCAGCCACCTGACGCACCCAACCCAACATGCCAATAAAAAAGCCTTCATTAACCGATTTGGCGTTTTACCTCGTCGTCGCGCTGGTCATCACCGGGTTTGCGTATTGGCTGACGGAGCAGGATCAGGAGCGGCGCGATCGGCTCGCATTGCAGGAGCAACAAGCGCATATAGACCTAACCCGCATGACGATGCCGCAAGCGGTGGCGCGTTGCCGCAACATCTGGAAGGCGTGGCATTACGACCAGCCGCCGCTCGCAGTGGCGTGGCAACCGCAGCGAGTGGATTGGTATGTGCTCGAAGGGGTGGACATGGGCTCGATGCGCCACTTCGGTTGCGATGGCAATATGGTCAGCACGGGGGCACGTTATGAGCGTGTGTTGGGCGAGCATGTGCCCGAGGGCGACGAGACACGTAACGTTCTGAATGATCGCAATCTGTTTGATTATCTCGGCGCCATGGCGGATCCTCGCCTGGTAGGAATCGAGGTGACGGAGCACCCTGCGACTCGACAACTGGTGGAACGCCGCTGGTCCAAACCTGGCAACGCCGCCACTGCCAAGACCGAAACCAGCGGCGTGCTATTTGTGGGCCGCAATGCAAAGGACATCCCCATCCTCTTCCACATTCCCCCGGCAGCGCTCGTTACCGCGCAATTTGCCACGCTCAAAGCGCAACCGAATGCGACCAACTGGCTCTTGCAGCCGGAGCGCGTTTTTGCGCTGCTGGGAACGCAACTACCGCGCGGTGCGCGTATCGCCGAGATCGACTTCGACGAAAAGACCGTCAAGGTCACCATCGTCGGCCCGATCAAAAATTTCGACAACAAGCCGCCCGCCG